>JBDKUB010000453.1:0-2698 GCA_039679915.1 Anaerolineaceae bacterium | reverse complement strand
GTTGTATTTGTTCACACTTATTGGCAATATTCCCCATGGCGGCATGGGTTTCATTTGGAATTTGCTTTGGCAAGGTGTATATACCTTTTCAGTGACGTCCACTGTATATTACCGCATGGGTGGCATCAAAATTGGATAATATTCTTTCAATTGCGCCTCGATAACTATGTTAACCGAGCTACACATCGAAAATTTTGCTATTATAGATGAACTTGATCTAACACTCGACTCGGGTTTGAATATTTTTACCGGTGAAACCGGTGCGGGCAAATCCATCCTGATCGATGCGGTCGAGGCATTGTTAGGAGGACGTGTCGACACTAACCTTATCCGCAGCGGAGCATCCAAAGCCATTATCGAAGGGGTCTTTACAATTCCTCAATCGATGTACGATTCCATCCACCCATTACTTGAAAATGAGGATTTACTCGATGATCCGGATTATTTGGTGTTGAATCGGGAAATTCGCGCTAATGGCAGAAATGTTGCGCGGATCAATGGCAGGTCGGTTCAAATTTCCTTTTTACGTGAACTCGGTGGTAGATTAGTGGATATCCATGGGCAGTCCGAGCATCTCTCATTACTTCAAGTCAACCGTCATATCGAATTATTAGATAAATTTTCGAACTCCGAACAAGAACTTTCACGATACAAAACCATCTATAAAAACCTGCAATCATTGAAACACCAGCTTGCCGAACTGCGTCAACAAGAGCAGGATGCCACACGGAAAATCGATTTACTAAAATACCAAATCGACGAAATCGAGTCAGCCCACCTCCAGGAAGATGAAGAAGTTGGATTACGCACAGAGCGCAATCGGTTAGCCAATGCTGAAAATCTAGCCAATATCATTCATAATATATTACAAATGGTCGATGAGGGCTCACCTGAAATATCATCGATAACCGACTTGATCGGCCAAACCATACACGAACTACAAAACCTAGCTCGTATCGATCAAAGTCAAAATTACTTATTAGACCAGACCCAATCGGCATTCGATCAGATATCCGATTTAACTTACCAATTGCGAAATTATCTGGAAAATATCGAATTCAATCCCAAACGCCTCGAACAAGTCGAAGAGCGCCTGGGATTGATCCAAAATTTAAAGCGCAAATACGGCGATTCCATCGAATCTGTTCTGGATTTTGCCCAAAAAGCGAAGCAAGAATTAGAAACGATTACCCATGCAGGTGAATTAATCCAGCAGCTCGAGAAACAACAAAACGAACTTCTAGAACAACTAGCAGAGGCTGGGGAAGCCTTATCCAGAAAACGCCGTGAACATGCCGGGTTGCTCTCTAATCGAATCGAAAATGAATTGCGCGAATTGAATATGGAAAGCGTGATCTTTAAGGTCGATTTCACACAACATGCAGATGACCAAGGTGTCAGGCTTTCAGACGGAAAAAAAGTAGCTTACGATAGCCATGGACTTGAACAAGTCGAATTTTTGATTGCCCCTAATCCTGGCGAAGGTCTGAAACCTCTCGTAAAAATCGCATCTGGAGGTGAAACTTCCCGGTTGATGCTTGCGCTAAAAAACGTCCTGGCTGCTGCCGATCCGCTGCCGACACTGATATTTGACGAAATCGACCAGGGTATCGGCGGAAGAGTCGGAGGGATTGTTGGGCATAAATTGTGGAACCTCTCCCATAAACATCAGGTCATATGTGTCACACATCTACCGCAATTGGCTGCTTTTGGTAATCAACATTTCCATGTCTATAAGTTGATTCAGGAAGGGAGGACCCTGACCAGGATAAAACATTTGCAGGGCGAGGACCGGCTCACTGAATTGGCTTTGATGTTTGGTGAAATCAGTGAAGGAACGCTGCAATCCGCGAAAGACCTTTTAACCTCGGTATCACAAAGAACATCTCTTCGATAGATAATATGTCCATACCCAAGAATCTCATCCGCATTCGTCGCCGTAATCGGCGCATTAAACCACATAATTCTGGCTTGAGGGTGGGACTTTCGTGTAGTTTGATATTGAGTTTAATATTCTTTGCCGCAATCCTTTCTGGTGCCTGGGTCTATGCAAATATTACTGATGATTTACCATCTCCTCAGGAGTTATCCACCCTATTAGAACCATCCAATGGAAAGGCTCTCCAACCCACAAAAATATACGATAGCAGTGGCACTCATCTCATTGCTGAGCTTAATAATCATGTTATCGATTAAAATATATATCTTACGTCCAATCCAAAATGGCTTCAACAGCCATCCGCTGATCTTGAATTCCAAAATATTCCCCCGATATTGATATTGACAACCCTTGCTACCAGTGACCCAGGTTTTTGGAATCACCCTGGTATTACATTCAAAGGCTTCTTTACTGATGAAAATCCTACCCTGGCTCAAAGGTTAGTCGATGATTTTCTCCTTTGGCAAGAGCCACCCGGAATTAGAAAATCATTCCGCGAGCGGTTGCTGGCGGTTCAAATCACCTCTTTGTTTGGCAGAGAAAAAATTCTCGAATGGTTTATCAATTATGCCGGTTATGGAAATTACACGGTTGGAGCTGCAGCCGCCTCGAAAGCCTATCTAAATAAAGACGCGGGAAAATTAACCCTGACCGAGGCAGCCATCATTGCAGCAACCGCTGAAGCACCTCTGCTCAACCCCTGGGATGCACCCAAAGTGGCTTCGGAGCGCGGTCAAAAAATCGTGCAATCGATGATAG
>JBDKUB010000365.1:0-1969 GCA_039679915.1 Anaerolineaceae bacterium | reverse complement strand
TCGATATGGAGACAGCAACAAAGAACAAAGAACAATTAATTGAAACGGTCAGGCTAGTATCACCTGAAATCCCTGTAATTCTGCTAGTCAGTAATGAGGTTAACCAGCCGATTGACCCGAGCATCGAAAAGACCATCGATAATTGTTTTATGTGGGAATATTTGCAAGGAGATATTATTGTCCGAGCTGTTATCTGTGCGGTCGAAAAAAGGCGATTTCTAAAAAATTTATTAGCAACACAGAATAGCATCCAACGGATAATCGAACAAATCGTCGATGGTATATTAATCGTGGGGGAGAATGCTACAATCCTCTATGCGAATATCTATGCCGAATCGATATTCGGATGTAGTCGAGGCGCTCTTGTGGGGACGGAATTTCAATATCCCCTGGTAAGCAACGGCAAAATGCAAATCGAAATCACCCGAGAAGAAGCGAAGCCTCTGATTGTCGAAATGTATATCGTGCCTACGGAATGGCAGCGCAAATCAGCTTTCATGGTTATATTAAGGGATATCACTGAACAACAAAAGGCTCAAGAGCGTTTGCGGCTTAGCGCCCAGGTATTCGAAACAACAGCCGAAGGGATTTTCATTACCGATGCGCATTCCAATATCATTTCTACGAACCAGGCATTTACCGATATTACCGGATATCAATTGAGCGAGATTATTGGGAAAAATGCTTTGCAGTTTCATTCCGACCGCAGGGATTATGAGTTTTTTAATCAAACTTGGAATTCGATTGCGATTACCGGTCGTTGGCAGGGTGAGGTATGGAATCGGCGCAAGGATGGCGAAATCTATCCTGAGTGGGTGACCATCAGCACGGTGAAGAATGATTTGGGCGATTTATCGAATTATATTGTCATATTCACCGATATCAGTTCGCGGAAACAATCTGAAAAACGGTTAATATATTTAGCGACACATGATCCATTAACTGATTTGGCTAATCGAGAATTGTTTTATGATCGTTTGGAACAAGCCCTTATGCGCTCCAGACGCAACCGCGCCGGCAACAGTGATCGATGGATGATCGCCATGATGCTGCTCGATTTGGATGGTTTTAAAGCTATCAACGATACTTTAGGTCATGATCAAGGTGATCAAATACTGCAAATTGTTGCGCAGCGTTTGCAAAGCTGCGTACGGATGAGTGATTCGGTCGCTCGTTTGGGTGGAGATGAATTTACCATAATCATCGAAAACTTAATCGACGCCCGAAGTCCAACATTAGTAGCCCAAAAGGTCCTAAAATCTATTTCCCAACCATTCTTGCTTTCCGGACAGGAATATTCGATTACTGCCAGCATTGGCATCAGCGTTTATCCGCAGGATGGCGAAGATAGTACGAGCTTATTAAAAAATGCCGATATTGCTATGTATCGCGCAAAAGATAAGCACAACACCTTTGAATATTTCTCTTGAACTCGATATCGTTCTGTTTTCTTAAGAAAACCCTAAAGGTTTCCATTGCGAATCATCATTAGTTTTAGAAGACCCTAAAGGTTTGTATTGCGAATTATCGTTATTATTAGCGAAGATACCGCGTAAAAGAGTTGTTTGAAGGGCGAGAAAACCTTTAGGGTCTGGGGGTGCGTCAATGATAAGGATAACTTATGGTAATACTTTACAGAATGGAGTGGTGGATCGATTATCGATTTTTGAATTGAATGGAGAAGCATCGATTTTGTTGAGGAAATTCATGAACTGGCTATAAAAATATTATGTTGGTAAGAAAAGATCCCTCGCTTCACTCGGGGTGACAACCTTCTTTTGGGATACTCTCGGAATATAGAAAAATTGAACGGTACTCAACCCGTTGGCATTAGGCTCGTGATTGATGAGTCAGTGCCTCACTTGATAGATTATGTAATTTGGATCTTGATACTGGACGGATAAAAATGGGCATCCCTGAAATTCGGAAGTGCTTTCGATAACGATGTGAGTAATGCCTTCTTTTTCTA
>JBDKUB010000331.1:0-2282 GCA_039679915.1 Anaerolineaceae bacterium | reverse complement strand
ATTTGAATACCAGAGGACCCAATGCACTCAGGATAAAAATGAACACCAACAGGCATACCCCAGTCCTGCCCATGGGGTCTGCCCACAACAATACCCAGGTTTGATTTTTGGATGAGGAAGCCGTTACTTCAGTTTTGTCGTCGATCATGCTTCCCTCACCCGTGGATCGAAAATCATATAACAAATGTCTGATAGAAAATTAGCCAGGATCATCGTAGCAGCAAACAGCAAAAAGCTCGCTTCCAATATGGGATAATCTCTGCGCAGGACTGCATCGTACATCAAGCGTCCCATGCCAGGCCAGGAAAAAATTGTTTCCACCTGGATAGCACCCCCAATGACCAGGCTAACGTATAACGCAGTAGTCGTGATAATGGGCAATAGTGCATTTGGAACCCCGTGCCCCCACAATATTTTCCTAAAGGGTAATCCCTTCGCTTTGGCAGTCAATATGTAATCTTCGGTTAATACATCCACCAGAGTGCTGCGGGTGATCAGCATAAACTGACCCATATCCACGATCGCCAGTGTAATGGTAGGCAACACCAGGTGTTTACCAATATCTACCGCCTGCGTCAGCCAGCTTTGAAATTCCAGGCCGGGTGAAGATATACCCGAAATGGGGAATGCTTTTAGATAAACCCCCAGGATTATCACCAGAATCAGTCCCGTCCAAAATGTCGGCAGACTCCAAAAAACCAGAGAGGTAATCACTAATGAACGATCAAGTTTGCTGCCCCGTCGGGCTGCGGCGATCATCCCGGCACCCACACCGATAATAACGACAATGACCGTAGCCGCAGCCAAAAGCAGCACCGTGTTGCTTATCCTTTCGCTCAATATTTCTGCTACGGATCGCCGATAGGTCATGGAAATTCCGAATTCGCCCCGGAATAAATTTTTTAAATAGATCAGGTACTGTACCGGCAAGGGTTTATCCAATCCGAACACCACCCGTAGCCGTTCGATGGCTTCTGGACTTAACCTTCCCGCCCGTGCCCACAATCGAATTGGATCACCCGGCAAAATACGGAACAATATAAAATTAAAAGTTGCCACACCAAATAGGGTGAGAATGACCTGACCGATTTTTTTTAGGATGAATTCAAGACGAAACATAGTTTATATTAAGAGCATTCTCCACCATTTCTTAATCCCACCCCATCCCCCCCCGCAAGCGGAGAGGGAGTGAGGGTGGGATCAAATAAATCAAGAATCCTTATGCGACCGAAACGTCCGAAGGCAATAGTCATGGTTTAGGCACGTCAATGACGCCATAAGCAAAAGCCCATTCCCAGGTAATTAGAACAGACCCAATCGAAACAAATCCGGCAGACCAGCAGACTATTGCAGCGGAGTGATATTGAAGTAATTTTCCCAGGTCAGGTTATAGATCAATCCACCTGGAATTTCCGTCCAACCGCTCCAGGTATCAGTGCGGTAAGCTTGCAGCTTATCCTGGTACCACATTACAAGATAAGCGGCATCCTCGTAGAACATTGATTGCATTCGGTCGACGATTTCCTTACGGGCAGCAACATCTAATGTGGCTGCCTGCTGTTCATAAAGGGCGTCGTATTCTTCATTGCAATAGAAGACATCGTTATTGCCGCCAATCTGGCTGCACAGTGGGACACCCAGCATATAATTCGGGTCAATGGTAGAGGAATCCCACCCCCATACAAAAATGTCCCAATCCGGATTGTCCACGTTGTAGACCAATTCACCCAGTGTGTTCTCGTCCAGGGTTTGCAAATTAAGTTTGATACCTACAGTCTCCGCCGAATCACGGAACAGTTGCGCTGCCCGTACATCCACCGAGGTGGTTTCAATAGCAATCAAACGAAATTCGAGAGGCGTTCCATTGGCATCTTCGCGGACACCATCCCCGTTGTTGTCAACGTAACCGGCTTCATCCAAAATCTGTTTCGCTTTTTCGGGATTGGCGTTCATTTGCTTATCTGCTGGAATATTCAAATACCAATCGGTGATGCCGATCGGGATGATGGAATCGCCCGGCTGGCCGTGCCCTGCTAAAGCCACCTCCAACAACTGGTTGCGGTCCAATGCATAACTCAGTGCCTCGCGGACTACTTTATCCCTCAGCAAAGGATTGCCGGGGGAGTTCTCTTGGTCGGATACGTTGATACCGATATGGTGAAAAGAGAAAGAAGGGAGGGAAACGGTTTTAATGTTTTCAGCGCCCTGCAATCCATCCCAAATGGTAGGCGGCACTTCGGTAATGATGTCGATATCTCCGCTTTTCAAAGCCTGAGCCATGA
>JBDKUB010000488.1:0-2577 GCA_039679915.1 Anaerolineaceae bacterium | reverse complement strand
GATAGCGGAGTTAAAAGCGCTACGATCAACGGCTCGATGGGCTTTTCCGTGGCAGCCAACTCTCCCAATAAAGACATTGCCTGGAGTTACGTGGTTTACCTGACCAGCGAAGATGTTCAAAATCGCTATTCAGCCCACCTTCTGCCAGTATGGCAATCCAGCTTCGAAGGTGAAGCTGGTGAAAAATTGGAAAACTACAGTGAAGTGACCAAAGCCACCGTTCCGGCGTTCAAGATGCAGTTCCCATACGCACATGTCCGCCCGAAGGTACCTTACTATACCGAAGGTTCGAAAGCACTTCAACTGGCTCTCCAACAGGCATTAACGAAGCAAAAAACACCCAAAGAAGCTCTGGACGCGGCTGCAGCAAAGTGGATCGAGCTTGCTAAATAACCCATAAAATAACCAAGCAACGAATCGGGTGCGGGCAAGGGAAATACTTTACCCGCACCCATCCAATATGAGTACAGCATAATGACAAAACCAGCTAAAAGAAGAACCCTTCAGCAGCAAGATGCCCGGATTGGTTTGCTTCTTATATTACCAAGCATTCTAATCATACTCGGTATTACATTACAACCAATTCTGACAACGCTTTATCTGAGCTTCTTTAAAACGACCCTGGGTAAAATAACACCGGATATCTTTATTGGTTTGGGGAATTATATTAATCTTATACAGGATCCATTATTTTGGGATACCATCAAACGAACCCTTTATTTCACGTTTGTTTCTGTGGGGTTGGAACTTATCCTTGGTATAGCCATTGCGCAACTCATTCATTCTCACCCGCCTGGGTGGCGTTTTCTGCGCTCTAGCCTCATCATACCCTGGGCAGTCCCCACGATTGTAAATGCCACCATGTGGCGCTGGATCTATAACGCCGATTATGGCGCATTGAACGGTTTATTGTTTCAGCTTGGTATTATCGATAAATACATTCCGTGGCTCACCTACCCTAAAACAGCGATGAACCTGGTGATTCTGGCTGATATATGGCATAGCGTGCCTTTCATCGCCCTAATCCTTCAAGCAGCCTTAGCCACACTGCCCTATGAATTGGAGGAAGCCGCCGCAGTAGATGGCGCTAATGCCTTCCAACGTTTCTGGAGCATTCGTCTGCCCTTATTGCGTCCAGCGATTCTGGTCGCCCTGGTCATACGCTCCGTCGAAGCATTCCGCGTCTTCGATATCATTTATGTAATTACAAACGGTGGTCCGGCATTTGGCACAGTTACCGTTTCCTTTTTGACTTACCTTGAGACTTTCAGTTATGGAAATATCGGGCGGGGCGCGGCTGTCTCATTTCTAATTTCTATATTTACCTTAATCATGGCATTCATTTATATTCGTTTGCTCTATAAACCGGAGGAAAGTCTTTGATGAAACAAAAACCAATACAAAAGCTGTGGTTGTTTTTGTTGACCATCCCAATATTATTGTTTATCTATCTTCCGGTAATCTGGCTGCTTATTTCTAGCATTTCTACCCGAGCGGAACTTTTGTCCGTACCGATTCATTGGATTCCGCAGAATCCCACCCTACGAAATTACATCGATATTCTGACACCGGGAACAACGACGTCCGAAGTTGCCCGCACATTCAAAATTACCCTGCGTAATTCCTTCGTGGTTGCCTCATCAGTGACGGTTATTTCACTCTTCGTCGGTTCGTTAGCGTCGTATGCTCTGGCGCGCATCCAATTTCCCTTTCGGCGCGGTTTTCTTATCGGGATATTGGCTACCCGCATGATCCCCGAGGTTTCACTGGTCATTCCCTTATATATTATCGCTGCAAAATTAAACCTACGCGATACACCAACGATATTGATTGTCACCTATTTAAGTTTCGCGTTGCCGTTTGCGATTTGGTTAATGTCCTCCTTTTTCCAAACCGTGCCCATTGAATTAGAAGATGCTGCCCGCATCGATGGGTGCTCTCGATTTCGGACGCTTTTCCAGGTCATCTTGCCGATATCTGCACCTGGTTTGGTCTCAACCGCGTTATTTGTATTTTTAACAGCCTGGGACGAATTCTTCTTTGCCTTGATCTTTACCAGTACGGTGACCGCTAAGACCGTCCCAGTAGCTATCGCTGAATTTACCGGACGCTACGTGGTCGATGTTCCTGGAATGATGACAGGGGGTGTTCTGGCAGCTATTCCTCCTTTGATACTCTCCTTGATCTTCCAACGTTATATCGTCAGCGGTTTGACTGCAGGAGCTGTCAAAGGATGACAAGTGAAGTCGTTGTTGGAATCGATATCGGTGGAACTTTCGTTCGGATTGGCGTTTTCCAGCCAAACGGAAAGTTGATATCGGTTGTTCAGCAACCTATTGAAGCGCATAAAGGCGAAGAAGCCGGTATTCAGCGCATCATCAGCATGACCGAGCAAGCACTAAAAAAAAGCGGTGGATCATTAATTGGACTAGGTCTGGGCTCTACTGGGCCGGTCGATTCAGCTCGAGGGTTAATTCAAAATCCATATACCTTGCCGGGTTGGGAAAACGTCCCTATTCTGCAGCCATTGACCGAATATTTTCGAGTGCCGGCTGTCTTAGAAAACGATGCCGATGT
>JBDKUB010000055.1:0-3112 GCA_039679915.1 Anaerolineaceae bacterium | reverse complement strand
AAAAAGAGGCTTCTTGAATGACTTCATCATCAATGAGCAGTGAAAAGGTAAAATCGCCAGTAAGAGGAGTGTCGTCCGATATGGAAAATGCTAACCATCCATATTCACCATCTTCCCAGATTTCATCTAGGGCTTCGATGTAAGGTTCATCGTTTTGTGTCCATATTCTTCCCCAGTTCATGCCATCTTGCATCCCCTCATAGGTGAAGAACGCCCAAACCGTATTTGTCCCCGCATCGAATTGATTGGTAGGATTGATACATTCGCCGTCATCGGTTACATCCTCGCAAAAAGTGATTTCGCTTAAATAAGGCTCAGCGTTTTGTTGTGAGCTTTCCTCTTCTGTTGTGGGGCTCGAATCAGATGGATTTACCCGGTTGACGAGATTAGAGGCAAATTTGCAGGCGGAAAGAAGGAATGAAAAACATAGAACAATACTAAAAAGACGTTTTGTTTTTGGAGTCATTTTTATAATCTCCTAATACTTAATAATATCGTACCCGTTTATTTCTCCATATCAGAATAATTCGTATCCTTCGAATTTGTATCACCACGGATGGCAGATGTAATCATTCCTATAATGGCAACTCCGACTGCAGCCAGGAAACTGTATTGAATAGCTATAATTAGACTGCTGGAATTGTTTGAAGTCAAGGTTAAGATTGTATTAAAAATGGCGCCCGAAAATCCAATTCCCAAAACCATTCCAACATTGCGAGCGGTGGCCAAAATGCCGGCTGCAATACCTTGACGGTTGGAAGGTGCAGAACCCAAAAATGCACTATTATTAGGGGCAATGAACGTCCCAATACCAAGGCCTGTCGTGAGCAGGCAACAAACCACGTAAGAAATGGGTGAGTTCAAATTTACACGTGAGAGCATAAATAAACCGCAGGATAATATAGCCATACCCAGAATGCCCGGTATTCGAGCTCCGATTCTGTCGGACAGTGTGCCGCTTAATGGGGCAATAATTGCCATAACGAGAGGCTGGGCAGATAATATCAAACCGGATTGGGAGGCTGACAAGTTCCTTCCTTGGATTAAATAAAAGGGCATTAGAAATAAGATGCAATAGACGCAGATATAATTCAACATGGCGCTTATGGCACTCGTAGAAAATATCCGCCGTTTGAAGAGGGTTAGATCCAGCATGGGAAGGCTTTGATACTTTTCAACCCTGATGAAAATGACCAGGCTAACTATTGAGATCAAAAGTAAGCTCAAAATGGGTGTCGAACTCCAACCCAGTTCATGGCCTTGATTCAGTGCATAAAGCAGAGATACCAGACCTGCCATAAAAAAAATCGCACCTGGAATATCGAATTTTTCATGATCGGTTTTGGGTTCATCGCGGGGGATGGCAAAGATGCTCAATAAAAGTGCTATGATACCTACCGGGATATTGATATAGAATACTGCCCGCCATGAAAATTGATCTGCCAACCAACCACCTAGAGAAGGCCCGGTGATCAAACCGGCATAAGTCATGGTGGCTTGCAGACCCAATGCCTGGCCTCTTTGTTGCGACGGAAAGCTCTTTGTCAATATTGCCGGAGAATTTGCCGAAAGCATGGCTGCACCTAACGCTTGAGAAGCCCGTGCAGCAATCATCGTATAAATATTTGGGGACAAAGCGCAAGCGAGTGAACTTATGATAAAAATAAAAAAGCCGGATGTATAAACTGGTTTGTGCCCATAGATGTCTCCCAACCTCCCAAAACTCGGCAATAATCCACAAAGTATCAATAAATAAGTAATGACAATCCATTCGACCGTTGCTACATCACTATTAAAATGCGCATTCAATATAGGGAGGATGGTATTCACTACCGAGGTATCCAATGCGGTCATGAATGTACCGGCACCAATAGCGATTAAAACCCACCATTTTGGAGCAATGTTAAGGTAATAATGGTCAGGGTTTTTCATATAGAATAAGGATGAAGGTAGTATTATTTTTCGTTAGAAATGATTATTTAGTTTAAGAGGCAAGCAGTGAAGCCATCGGCTCTTCGATCGGAAAGCCATAGGATAATGCTAATAATTCTACCGGGTGTACACATGGATATCCTGTGGCATGGGTTATTTGCCAGCGACAGGTTTCGCTATCGCATATGACAACCGGACCATCGATGTCTTTCACAAAATCGAATAATGGAGAACCCACCTGCATGGCGATATCATATTTTTCGCTTTTATAGCCGTAAGTACCGGCAATCCCGCAACAAGATGCATGGCTATCGACGATGTGTAATTCAGGGATGAGATTTAGAATATCGATACCGGGCTTACCCAAACGGTGACCTCGATACTGGCATGGCACGTGATAACCTAATGTGAAGGGAATAGGTTTAAATACAGATTTACCATCGGAACACCCTTTTAGCTCTCCTTGCTCTAAAAGTTGTAATATGAATTCATTGAAATCGAAGGTCATCTTGGCAACCAGTTGCGTATCTTCATCATGCATATCTAGCAATTCGGGGGCTTCTTCTTTCAGCGTTAGCGTACAACTCGTTGAAGTGCCTACAATCGGGATACCTTGGCGAGCGTAAGGTACAAGATGGCGTACATTATTCTTATGGTAATTGCGGGCTGCCGAGAATTCGCCATTGGATAATAGAGGTAAACCGCAACAATTTTGGGGAGGTACGATGACTTCGAAACCGTTTGCCTCAAGGACATTGATGGCTGCTCGACCCACACGCGGTTCATAGAATTGAGTCGAACATCCGTGGAAATATACAACCTTTCGGTCAGATCGGAAGACCTGGTCTCTATTTTTTAGCCAGGTGGTGAAGCGTTGATTGGAAAATGCGGGCAAAGGGGCTTCATGATGGATACTCATGGCAAGCTCCATGGCTTGCCGCATCAGCCCGTTGGACAAGATAGCATTGGCTAGAGGGGCAACAGTTTGCGCGAATTTGCCTAATAATTCTGACCTGGCTATCAAGTTATTTCGAAATCTCTGCTGGAAAGGGATTTTACCTTGATCAACCAGGTTTGCTCTTGCCCGGGCATTCAATTCGGCGATTTTGACACCTGTGGGACATGCCATGTTGCACATACGACAGCCGCTGCAATAATCGACCGATTTATCGGGGGTAGG
>JBDKUB010000434.1:0-2519 GCA_039679915.1 Anaerolineaceae bacterium | reverse complement strand
CAGGCTGGTTTTTTGGCGGGAATTATCGCGGCTACTACGACCGATGATTTTCGGGTAGGGGTAATCTATCCATCTGAAACAGCATTGGGTAAAGCTGCCCGGCGTGGTTTTTCTAAAGGCGTCTCATTTTACTGTGGTTTGTGTCAGCCGGTTAATCCGCCGTACCCTCTGTCGAATTATCCACTGTTCTATGAATTGCCTGCTGCGGCGGTTCAATTGGACTGGGATGCTGCTATTGTTTATTTCAAAGAGTGGCAGGTGAAAACAATTTATGTCACACCGGATTTGACTGATATTGGATTGAGTGAGTACCTGGCAAAGGCGGATTTTCAAATTATCAGCCATGGAACACCCGCTAATAGTCTTCAAGATAAATGGACAGCCTCGATAGGCACCGGTGATGCGCTTCAAATGGTACAATCCCATTGGGAGGATCTTCTTTCCGGTGAAGGCGGTTTTACTATCGAAGCACCGATTGAAATCAGTTTTGCCAATGAACGCCAATTGAGTCCCGGCAAACGTAATTTCATTGATGGGATATTATCGGATTTAAGCGATGGATATATCGACACCGGAGTAGACCCGGTAACAGGGGAATGGAATCCGTGATTATTGAGAAATCCGGAAAATAACCATCTGGTTTAACGGTTTTCAAGTATGAATATGTCACTTGTCAGGAAAAAAATGGAAAATTAGACATTGCACTTAATTAATTCTCATGCTAAACTAAAAAGGTATAAGAAAAATAATCGTTCGGGTGGAAGGAAACTAATAAATTTTAATGGTTTCCATATTTTCGGATGTGTGATTTTTCCTATAAATCTATTAGGAGTAAAAGGAGGATGGCTTATCCGCAAGTATAAAACCTCGGATCGATTTGATTGTTACCCAATCAATATATAAAATTTTTCCATTTGGAGGAGAAATCCATGTACAAAAAATTGTTTGCAGTTGTCGCAATATTAATTATGGCTTCGATGTTGCTTTCCGCCTGTGCACCAGCCGCTGAGGAAAAGGTAGATTGTTCCAAACCGGAAACATTTTGCGTTGGTTTGGTTACTGATGTGGGCAAGATTGATGACAAATCATTCAACCAATCCACTTGGGAAGGTGTGAAACAAGCCGAGAAAGAGTTAGGCGCGATCGTCCAGTATATCGAAACGACTGACTCGAAAGACTATGATAAGAACATTGCCACCTTCGCCGACGAGAATTATGATGTCATCGTGACCGTTGGGTTCGCTCTGGGTGAAGCAACCATCGCTGCAGACAAGGCATATCCCAATATTAAGTTTATCGGCGTAGACCAATCCCAAAGCGAAGTAATCCCCAATTTAGCCGGTTTAGTCTTCCCTGAAGATAAAGCTGGTTTCTTGGTGGGTGCATTAGCAGCACAGATGACCAAAACGGGAAAGATTGGTGCAGTCTGCGGTACCGATGCCGTACCAGCCGTCTGGAGATTTGGTGAAGGCTACCGGGCAGGCGCAGCCTATATCGATCCTGCCGTAGAAGTTAACGTGGTCTACCACAGCGATGTCGGTTTCGATAAGACCTTTACCGATCCTGAATGGGGTAAAACTACTGCCCTTTCGATGATCGATAAGGGAGTTGATGTAATCTTCGGTGCGGGTGGTAAAACCGGTAATGGCGCGTTGCTTGGCGCAGCCGAAAGAGGCGTTTATGCGATTGGTGTCGATACCGACCAGTACTATACTGTTCCTGAAGCACAAAAATATCTGCTATCCAGCGCCATGAAACTGCTTACCCCTGGTACATTCAATTTGATTAAAATGGCCAAAGAAGGCAATTTCCCTGGTGGAGATTATGTGGGTGAAGCCGGATTTGCCCCGTATCACGATGTCGAGAGTCAGGTGCCCGCTGAAGTAAAAGCCAAGATGGAAGAAATCCAGAAGGCTTTGTCTGAAGGTACACTAGAGACTGGCGTTCCTCCGGTGAAACCGGGTGGATAATTTACGATTTCTTATATTGAGGAAAGGGCAATTTGCCCTTTCCATTTTATTTAAACATAAATGTTATCCATCGAGTGCAGAGGTTACCCCTCTGCATTCTGGTAAAATTTATTGGAATGACATCTTGGGGGTGAAATATTATAGAATTGGAGTGGTTTTATGGAACAAATTGAACCACAATCACAATCAAAAAAAGCAAAAACTGGTTTTATTACCCGTTATTTAAAGCCAATCTTTGATGCCTTGCTTGTTCCAGTCCTAGCGGTTCTAACAGCGATGATCGTGGGGGCATTGGTAATCGCTGCAGCAAAGGGAAATCCGCTTGCTGCATATGCAGGTTTATTCGAAGGTGCACTTGGATCATTACGTGCCCTAAGTGAAACCACCGTGTGGGCAACCCCTTATATTTTTGCGGGTTTAGCTGTTGCCCTGGCTTTCAAAGGTGGGTTGTTTAATATTGGAGCAGAGGGGCAGTTGGCGTTAGGCGCTGTAGCTTCAGCCTGGGTTGGTTATCGCTTACCGGAATTATTGGGAGCAAACATCCCTACT
>JBDKUB010000108.1:0-3339 GCA_039679915.1 Anaerolineaceae bacterium | reverse complement strand
CCATAATTATTAAATCCTTTCAAGGGAAGATGGAGAAGATCGGATTCGTTATAATTTTACCAACAGCTTCACTTCTTGCCAGATAAATAGCAGCACCAGCATTGCACTTATGGCAGCTGAAAGTATGGCTAAGGGATGCCCCTGAAGAGACAAACGCATCAATACATAAGATAGGAACTCAGGCACTCCGGCGGCTGGAATTACTCTTTTCAATGTACCTTTGAGTGCAAATAAACCCGGGAATCGCCGGCTTATCAGGTAAAGCAGTACGATGGCTTGGCAGGTATAGGCAATGGCATTTGCCAGACCGAAGCCGGGAGCGCCTAGACGGGGAGCCAGTAAGGCTGCCAACACGATAAAGGTGGTGGTTGTAGCCAAAGCAGCGATCAGCGGGGTGCGGGCATCTTGTTGGGCATAAAAAGCCCGGGCTGCTACTTCCATCAGTGAATGCCCCATTAGACCCAGCAAATATGCCCGGGTCGTCCATACGACGATCTCTGTTCCGGCCGCATCGAATCCGAGAATACCAATAACCGGACGGATGATCAATGCCAAGATCGCAGCGGTGGGTAAGGTTAATGCCAGAATGACGCGCACAGCCGCATTTATCGAATGGCAGAATGAATCTTGTTCCTGGCGGGCGATGTTTTCGGAAATAGTAGGCAGCAAAGCCGTTCCGAGGGCTGTTCCAATCAATGTTTCCGGCACTTGCATAAATAGCCAGCCATAGACCAGAGCTGATACCGTCCCTATGGCTAGACGGGAGGCTATGTTATCCTGAGCGAGAAAGACCATTTGGATGCAAAATACCGTCAGGATGCGCCGCGCCAGCAGATGCAGCACATGCTGAACACCCGGGTGGTGCAGGTTGATTGCAGGAGTCCAGCGAAATTGATAGCGAATCAATCCTGGGATTTGGATGATGAGGAAGAGTGCTGCACCCAGGATAATGCCATACACCAGACCTTGGACACCCATCCCGAATGCAGGCAGGGTCAATGAACCGATCTGGTAGCCGTGCTGGGGTGCCAAAATCAACACACCCGTTAAGGCACCCAGATCATACATGCTGGGAGCTATTGCGGGCAGCAGGAAATGCTGGTTGGCTTGTAAGCCGGCAATGACCAACCCGCCCAGGGAAAAAAGCAACGTAGCTATCAAATTCAAACGCATTAAATTAGCCACCAGGTTTTGCTGGGCTGGTGTGAATCCTGGAGCGATACCAAAACCCCCACGGACTAATTGGGGGGCGAGGATAGCTACTATGATGGAAATTGCGGCGGTTACCAGAAAGACCAGGTTGGCGATGCGGGAGAATAAATCCCAGGCGGCCGGTTTGCCGTCTTTTTGGAGATATTCGGATAGAACGGGTATGAAGGCAATCGCCAGCGCTCCACCCGAAATCAAGGCGAAGATTAGATCGGGAATATTATTGGCTGCGTTGAAAGCATCCAATTCACTGGATAATCCAAAGGCGCGCGCAATGAGGACCTGGCGGATAAATCCAAGGATTTTTTCGACGCCGAAAAAGAATGCGATGAGGAGGGTGGAACGGGCAAGATGTGACATGTAAATAAAAGGTTGGTAAGATTTTTGTGAATTCTATAGAGTGTGGATTCCCGTCTAAGGTTACTTTTCAAGTTGGCTGAGTTCGTAAGATTGTTTTATGACACTAACTACGTAAATGAGGAACAGTATCACGGTGACTATAACAACCATCACATCGTAGATGCTAATCGCCACTGTGTATATCGATCCGATTGTGAGCTCGAAGGTGTGGACACCTGCAAAGAACATATAAGTGTTCAAAAGTATGGCAAGAAGGCGCAATTCGGTGGGACCTAATTTGCTGAACGAAATCTTGAATTCCCCTACGACGCTTGTGCGTACATATATGTATATCGTTAGAAGAAAAAAGGAGATTAGTGCCAGGCAAGCGATATTGAAACTAATATATGGGGAAATACCCAATCCTAAAAATATAAGCACCTGGGAAAAAGCATCGATCATGTGATCCGTGAAAAAGCCGTACGCCGGGCGTTCGATTTTCCGATATCGGGCTAATGTGCCATCGAGGCTGTCGCCAAACCAATTCACTAAAAACCCGAAAGAAGACAGCCACAAAAAGGATGGGTTGTAGTTGCTCATCACATAACCAATCAGAATAAGAAAAGTCCCTAATAAGCCTATGCCTGTTAAAATATCCGGTGTTACCCATTTTGGCATGTGTGCTGCAAGCCATTGCAAGGCTGGTCTTTCAAGGGGACCTAGCAGTATATCGTTTACGCGACGGTGATTTCGAATATCTTTCATGTTAGTTTTTATGCCGGGCAAGGGAATTTCTGCATCTTCGATGGTGAAAGAATGTATTCTTGCTTCCTGCCGCTATGCTTCTCCTTTTCTTTCAGATTTTTAGATCGATCCTGATCTCCACAGTCATTGTTCTTCGGACATGAAAAAAGGAAGCCGGACAGATGAGGTTCCTTATATTCCTTTTATATTAACGCGAGCTGTACAAGCTGTCGATTTTCAGGCAGCTTGATCCTTGATATCAGGCCAGACGGGTAGGGTCATCGTCCATTGCTGAGGCGCCAAACGGATGAACGATTCGGCAACTTGAAGTACCCTTTCTGTATTATATAATATTTCACTGCGACGATCTGCATACGGCAACATCTCGATGGGTTCTGAAAATTTTATATGATATTTCTTATCCTGCTGAAGAAAGATTGCAGCCACGACGATGGGGACTTTTGATTTGATTGCCAGGTAGATATGATGAATTGGGAGCGAGGCGGGTTTTCCAAAAAACCGAGGATGATAATCGGAGGCTTCATCCGGGCGGTCGAGGCCGGTGATAACCAATCCACCTGCCCGCAGGTGTTCTATGGCTTGACGCAAAGTGCTCACAGATGCAGGAAGAATGTGCATTCCGGATTTTTGTCGCAAGAGAAATTGTTCCATGTAACCTCCCGCCAGTTCGGGTAAAGTTAGAACAAGTGCCTTCAATCCTTTCGGAAAAACGGCTTGAGCAACGAAGTCGAAGTTGCTCATATGCAATGCGACGAGCATTAAACCCCGCTCAGCATATGTTGAGCGATTTATTAAATATTGAATACCTGAAGAGAATTCAACCCGCTTTTGAATTGCCTCGATGTTATTAAGATTGTGATATAGGTCGTAGGTCGAGTACGCTATATAACGAAAGACATCGCGAACGGCAATATCGAGCGTGTCTTCATCTACAGATTCACCGAGAACGACCCTTTGGTTCGCACGCGTTGCTTGAACCAATTTCCATTGTTTCTGCGCTGCAAATCGATCGGCGATAAAGTACGC
>JBDKUB010000114.1:0-3444 GCA_039679915.1 Anaerolineaceae bacterium | reverse complement strand
CTAAAGTCATTACTACAAACAATGGCTAAAGTCATTACTACAAACAATGGCTAAAGCCATTACTACAAAAATGACTGAAGTCATTACTACAAAAAATTATTATGACAGATCACTGTCAATAGGAGTTATAAAATGGCTGATATCGATAATTTAGTAGAACAATTGAGCAAGCTCTCAGTATTAGAAGCTTCACAATTGGTTAAAAAGCTAGAGGAAACCTGGGGTGTGTCGGCAGCAGCACCGGTTGCGGTTGCGGCTGTGGCTGCACCAGGTGCAGCTTCTGCAGCGGAACCGGTGGAAGAGAAAACCGAATTCGATGTAATCATCAAAGACGCTGGTCCAAAGAAAATAGAGGTTATTAAGGCAATCCGTCAAATGACCAGCCTTGGCTTGAAAGAAGCCAAAGACCTTGCAGAAACCGCAGGTGGTAAGGTGCTCGAAGCTGTTAGCAAAGAAGCTGCTACAGATGCGAAATCGAAATTAGAAGCTGCAGGTGCGGTCGTAGAAGTCGTCTAATTCTCGAAATCGGATGCGCCGATTCAAAATATTGGACATCCAACAATTATAAGATCTATATTGATAATCAGGGTTATCGCTATTATTTATTTTAATCGTGTAGCGATTACCCTGATTTTTCTCATCTTGCTGGTAAAATTTGCTTAGAAACATAGAATCCAATGGATAATGAGGAGATATATCTACGATGAATCTGAAGCAGCAAGCTGCTCAATTTGCCTTACAATCCGTTCAAAGTGGCATGGTATCAGGGCTGGGCACCGGTTCGACCACTGCCTATTTTATCGATATGCTGGGGGAGCAAATCCAAAAAGGTATGATCAAGGATATTTTAGCTGTACCTACTTCGGAAGCTACGAAAAGGCAAGCTCAGCAGCTTGGCATTCAATTGACCACTTTAGACCAGCACCCCATATTGGATTTGGCAGTGGATGGAGCTGATGAAGTCGACCCTCAACTGAACTTAATCAAAGGCTTGGGCAGGGCATGTTTGCGGGAAAAGGTCGTTGAAATCAATGCCACCCGCTTCATCGTCGTTGTGGATGAAAGCAAACTGGTCCAACGGTTGGGGACACGCTGCCCTCTGCCGGTAGAAATTATCCGTTTCGAAGCCAAAGCGCATGTGAAGTGGTTGAATACATTGGGTTGTAGGGCTGAATTTTGGTATGAAGACAACGGTGAAATTGTCATTAGTGATAACGGCAATTATCTGGTGAAATGTTATTTCGAAAAGGGAATTCCCGATGCTTATACATTAGCCGATCAATTAGCCAAGCGTCCGGGTATATTAGAACACGGATTATTTCTGGATATGGCAACTCAAGTGGTCGTGGCAGGCGCTAACGGCATTTACACTATGGAGGCAAAGCATGCACATTAAAATTGCACCATCAATCCTTTCTGCCGATTTTTCCAGGTTGGAATCACAAATACGAGAGGCTTGCGCTGCCGGCATTGAGTATCTCCATATCGATGTCATGGATGGACATTTTGTGCCTAATATAACGGTCGGACAACCCGTTATCAAAGCGATTAAACCCATTGCTAGAGAAGCGAACATCCCTTTAGATGTCCATTTAATGGTGAGTAATCCCGATCCTTTATTGGATAGTTTTATCGAAGCTGGGGCTGATTACCTGAATGTACATGTCGAAGCATGTACCCATTTGCACCGCGTCATTCAACACATTAGCGAACGCGGTGTTAAAACTGGCATCACACTGAATCCGGCAACGCCTTTGGTAATGATCGAGGAAATCCTTCCATTGGTTGATTTGGTGTTGCTGATGTCAGTAAACCCGGGGTTTGGCGGTCAATCGTACATTCCCAGCAGCACCCAAAAAATAAAACGGCTGCGCCAGATGTTGACTGAAAGGAATTTATCGCATATTGAGTTGGAAGTTGATGGTGGAATAAAAGCAGATAATGTTGCCGAGATAGTCGAGGCTGGAGCGTCTATCGTTGTAGCAGGAACGGCAATTTTTAATCAGAAATCTACAATTGCAGAAAATATTGCTGCACTTCGCAATGCATGCAATGCTCTATAGTTTTTGGTGGTATGTGACATTTAATACAAATTGATGGGAAATAGAACAAAAAAAATGACGATACGTGGGAATTTCGAAGATTGGGTGTTCTCTATATACTTTATTAACGTTGTGGTATAGTATTAATGATTATAGGAGGGCACATATGAGTGCGCGTATATTGGTTATTGAAGATGATGAAGCCATTTTGAAGTTATTAAGGCGTGGACTGGCTTATGAAGGATACCAGGTAGATACTGCCATGGATGGACAAACCGGGTTGTCGTTGGCGCGCGATAATCCGCCGGATTTGGTCGTACTCGATCTGATGCTGCCTGGTATTGATGGGCTGGAGGTCTGCCGCCGTTTAAGAGCTGGGGGACCAGTGCCGATTTTGATATTAACCGCCAAAGAATCGATCAATGATCGTATCCAGGGGTTAGACGTCGGCGCAGACGATTACATGACTAAACCTTTCAATCTCGATGAATTATTAGCACGCGTTCGGGCGCTTTTGAGGAGGGCTCAACCAAGCCGCCCACAGGTTCTGCGGTTTGCCGATCTATCACTCGATACAGGGACCCGCCAAGCGGTCCGTGGAGATCGGGTCATATCCCTATCAGCCAAGGAATACGAACTGTTAGAATTATTCATGCGGCATCCTCGTCAGGTATTAACTCGCGATACGATTTTCGACCGGGTTTGGGGTTATGATTTTGGTGGTGAGAGCAATATCATCGAAGTGTATATTCGTTATTTACGACAAAAACTGGAAGAAAAAGGTGAGCCCCGCTTGGTTCACACAGTACGCGGCATGGGCTATGTGATCCGGGAAGCCTCCTGAATTTTTACAACAATAATTCATGGTCATAGAATATTAAAACGGACCCCATTTACCGATGTCATTACGCGCACGTTTATCGTTATTATATACTTCCATCGTAGGAGGTATTTTACTATTATTCGGCGTGGCAATTTATAGCGCCATCCGCGTCAGTTTGCTCAATCAAATCGATAACACGCTCAAAAGCACCGCTTCAGATATTATTGCCAATGTATATGTCGACGAAAACGGCGAACTCGAAGTTGCCAGCTCGCCCAATCTAGAATTCTTAGCCGATGTGTTCGTGCAGGTTTGGGATAGAGAAAATCAGCTTCGTTTTGCTTCACCCAATATCGCCAGTTTGAATGAGGCGATGGATAAAGCCAGTCTTCAATCGACCGAGACCCAGGTAAAGGATATTGTCTTGGAAACGGATTACGGAAGCACCCATTTGAGGGTGCTTACAGTTGCCCTGGTAATCGGTGATCGGCAGATTGGCACTATTCAGGTGGGGACCAGCCTGGCGGTAGTGGATGCAACCCAAAAGTCGTTGTTGATTGTGCTGATAATAGGTTTGCT
>JBDKUB010000182.1:0-5342 GCA_039679915.1 Anaerolineaceae bacterium | reverse complement strand
AATTAAAAACTAGAATATCTTGGATTATTCATTATGCCAATCTATAACCGCATAATATCATCCTGCATATACTGCTCATCCTGTCTATCTTGTTAAAATAAAAACAGGATATAAGGATAACGGGATGAAACTTGAGAATTAAAAAAACTAGAATATCTTGGATTATTCCTCATGCCAATCAATAATCTCACAATATCATCCTGTACATCCTGCTCATTCTGTCTATCTTTTTAAAATAAAACAGGAATGATAGGATATTCATGATGGAAAAATTATAAATATACCTTATCCATATCCCCCAAAAAAGTCTTTACTGCCTCGAAATATGCCTCGAAATCATCGAAACGGATACTGTGCCCCACTCCAGAGATATGAACCCAACGGCAGACCGGTGCCATTTTCACAACTTCCCGAGCAATTTCGGGCGTTACCACGCCACCCTGGCTCACTTCAGCGGTCAATAACAAAAAAGGTGTGGTTATTCGATTCACAACCTCCCGCCATTCTATACGCTCGCGTGGGAATATGTCGAATAAATTCATCTCGAATTGACGGCGGGCACACAATGACCGTTCGGCGTCGGCTTTTGACCAGCGCGGTGATTTGTTCTGCAACCACTGCAAAGCTTGCTCCCAGGGCGCAACTTGCAGGGCAGTGACCCATTCGCGCCAGGATTCGATATGAATATAATATTCCTGCACCATTTTGGCAGCTTCATGGGCTGAAGCAGGAATAGAAATATCCATCCAGGCTGGGTCTTCCAGCACTGCCCAGCGTGCCAAACCAGGTTGTTGGGCAATAGCGCTGGCAATTGTAGCTGCCCCCATGGAATGCCCTATCAAACCGGGTTGCTCCAGATTCAATGCCTGAATTACTAGCAAGAGATCATCGACGCGGTCTTGCTCGCTGAACTGCCCCTTGGCTCGGTCGGAAGTCCCGTGCCCGCGTGCGTCGTACATGATTACATCGTAAGCACCCTGCAATGCCTGAGCTACACTTGTCCAATATAATGCATTGTCGGTGAAGCCATGCACCATTACCACAGGTGGCTTAATACCCCCCGTTCGATAATAATGCAGTCGCTTACTTTTATCGAAGATATCGCCTTCCTGCCACGTTATCATTCCGCTTCATCTCCTACGAAACCTGATAATAACTTATAATGCAATTGTAGCACACCTCGATTTACCTCAATTGAGAGCATCGGTTCATTCAAAACAAGGGATTAAGATTAAATTGGAGGGCGGATTTTTCGGTTTGGCAGCCCTGGTAGTGGTGTATTTTCTATGAATTGAAGCAGCGATAAAAAATTGAACAATGCCACCTTTTATTCTGCCTAACTCACCAATCGGCAGCGTACCAGCGGATATACTCTTCAATATGAGTGCCCCAGTAATTTTCTTCGTGATACCCTTGATACAAATTCCAAACATGAGGAATATTCTCGTCTGTGAGCAACTGCTCGAACCACAGGGCAGAGCGCATGATATTTGGGCGATCTTTCTCACCGATATCGATATAAATGCGGGGCAATTTATCGGGAGGAATTTCTCGCAGGCGCTGGCGGGCATACTGGGCATCTATATCGAAGAGTGCCAGGCTGTGGGCACCAAATGCCCCAAATAGCTCCCAATCGTTGATTCCGAGGTGTACTGACCATCCTGCTCCGCGCGAAAGCCCGCCGATAGCGCGATACTCGCGACTAGCCTTGGTTCGATAATGTTCGTCGATATAGGGGATTAGTTCATCTACCACAACCTGACCGAACAAATCTACATTCGGTGGTTCCCACAAACGGTCGCGCGGCATCACGATGATAAAAGGTGCAATTTCATCGGAATATGCCAGTTCGTCCATCGTCTCAGAAGCGCCTAGCCGCTGCCACTGAAATTGGTCGTAGCTCTGTCCATGGATTAGGTACAGCACCGGATAACTGCGCTCGGGTTGTTCGTCGTAGCAAGGAGGCAAGTGTACCAGATATTCCAACGGCTGGCGTAGCAATTCAGTTTCCAATTTGCCGTATTCGTCCCGCCCTGCTTGACTCCAACACGTCAGGGGGGTCGCTATGGATGGGGTGGTTATTTTGGAAGTGATAGTTGGAGATATCGCGAGAGTAGGGTTGTTCTTTTGGGGAGTTGCTGGGGCGATAGTATTTGATGGATTTACAATCGATTTGGTTATTTGAAGAGTAGGTGTTTCAGACGTGCAAGAAACAGTGAATAGTATAAAAAAGACAAATATAAGATTTCGTTTCAATGTTATCGTCTCGTCGCAACAGGCAAATTGACCAGGCTTTTTATTCTGGCATAATTATATTTTTGTCTTCACCAGATTCTATTTATGGAATACCCATCGAACAAGACAAACCCAATAGGGCAAAAGTGAAAATAATAAATCGTAAAAATTATAGCTGTCCCCAGGCTGACCTATAAGCCGCATTCTGTCTAATGGGACAAACCCATCTGTGCGGTCATCTCTCTAGGGCATACGTTACCGTATGCCTCATGCAGCCTACCCGGGACTGCGGTGCTGGTGCACCGGGAAACGAGCAGCCTCCCGCCTTGCGGCATTGTCCCTGCTTGGCTTTGCTCCTGGCAGCGGTTACCTGGCAGCCTGCTTTGCAGCAGGCTCCGGTGGTCTCTTACACCGCCGTTTCACCCTTACCGAATGCTCGGCGTATTGTTTCTGTGGCCCTTTGCGGCAGGTTACCCCGCCCCGGGTGTTGCCCGGCGCCACGCTCTATAGAGTGCGGACTTTCCTCGACCCCGTCTACACGGGACCGCGACCGCCCAGCCAGCCTGGGAATTTTATATTACTATCGATAATCTGGTGTGTCAACCGATTGGATATTTGAGTTTTTTATGGAATATATTTAGCAGAAAATGACTGGTTAATTATTTTTTTATGACGGGGCGAAATTGATTTCGAGTTTTTTGTTAGTCGCAATATTTCGTTTTTATGATCATCAGAAATTTCACCGACAATCCGATTAGGATCAGTACTTATTTGCCCAAATAACTCTTCTTTGGATAATAAATACCAAACGGTACTACAATCAATATATGAATCATGATCTAAAAACTTATATTGGATTGCTTTAATCATAAACTGGCATTCCCTTAAATTTCTATTCATTCTCGTAACTTTTTTCTCAGAATTTATTTTTAGAAGTAATACTTTCTCATCAAGTCCAACTACAATGAAATATTTATTTGTTGATTTCAAATCGTGAGGAAATGTGACACGGAGATAAAGAATCTTTCCGGGTATAAGGCTATTATTGACGTCGATTTGATTTTCCCCCATAGGGTTTTAGCCTTTCGACATATTTTTTGATTTAGCTATTTATATATTCTAAAACTTCTTTAGAATTGGGTAGACTTTGAATAATTGAAATTAGCGGTATATCACCGTTAGGTTTAGCGTTTATATAAGATTGTTCATTATGAACAATATCATATAATTCATTGAAACTCATTGGTGCATAAATTTCAATTGCCTTATCTAAGCATTCAATATCACTTTCACTGAGATATTCGAGATTAGGTGCACGTAAAGGTATTATTTTTTTATTTCCTTCTACTCGAAATGCTATTTCCGGCTCGCCATTTATTTGTACTTTACCATCTCCTCGAACATATTTAATAATATCGTATGCGCCACTTGGTACTGGTCCCTCTTTCATTGCTTTATAGTGATCGCCGGTGATTAATCGACCGTAATTCTCTAGATGAAATTTATCGGCAAAAAATAGAATTTTCACAATGTGAAAAAGGTCATTGGATTTATGCGAAACATAAACAATAGTCTCGATTGTTTTTTTTACATCCAAGAATTTAGACATATATCCTCCCCTTTTTATAACAAGTATTCATAATTATTTTCTTTTCAAATTCTTTTATTGAAAATATTAAAAACATATATATTGAAAAACTAAAATAAACGCGATACACCATTTACCTAATATATTTGAAGGGTATGGGGAGGTGGCAGAGTGGCTTATTGTACCCGGATGACTACCATTCAAAGAAACCCTTGGATTCTTTCATGGGTTCGAAGCCCATCCTCCCGGCTGCCCTCAAAATATAAGATGATGTAATACAATGTTAGCTATTTTTATTATATATCAATATTTAATATTTTTACTGATGATGTTTGTAACGATTTTGCAAGGATAAAGTTGTTAATCCTATTCCGATTAGCGCCACTAATATCAATACTCCAATTGGAATAAAAATGCCAATCTGCCTTCCCCTTAGATCGTACAGTGTAATCGCGGTGGGTGAGCTGACGTTATTCACTGTGCCCAGCGTTAAATAGCCATCCAGCAAGCTGACATCCACATTATCGAACAACACCTGGTCGCCGTCGATGAGAGTGGCTGTAGCAATATCTGTAAAAGTGCCGTTAGTGTCAGTGCGTTTAAGCAGGCGGTAGTTGGGGCCAACGCCATTGAAGTTACCGAGCATACCTGAATCGCTGATGTCGAAAGTTATATCCACTAAACCGTTTTGAGCGTCTTTGTCGGTTACCTGCAAATACCAAATTCGCTTCCAACGCTGGGTATTCCCATCTGCCCAATCCCCTTCGGTGGGTAGGTCTGTATTGATGTTATCATTGTCAGCCGGGGTATGCCCAATCAGGATGTAGTCGCCATTGTCCTTAAGATAACTATCATTGGCAAGGATCATACCTGCTGAAACAGCCCTATGATTAATGCCATCGCTCTCTCGTCCGAATCCTGCTACATCTTCTAAATACAAGGGATCCCTGTTGAAATATTTATCGTTATTGATTTCAAGATTATATTTCTCGCTGAGATAGTTATTGATCAAGACACGTTGAGCCAGGGGAAGAGCGGTATTATAGATAATCACCTCGGTGATGTCCCCCGGAAAATAGGCGCCAGGCGAAACCTGCTGGGTTTCTCCAGCCCCGATGCGCATTGGGCAACTGGGATTGTTGATATAGGGCGTAAAGTATTGTTCGCCATAATTTGTCCCATCGATTTCGAAAAGCTGCGCCCCTGTGATTTGATCATCATAAGACCCCGAGAAGATGTGCCATTTCAGGCTGTCGACTTCAACGCCGGTTTCTCTTGACCAACCCATACTTTTCCTTGCCCAAAAATTCCACCAATCCGAATCGGCTGCATAGAAAATATAGCCTGACCAACCAGATGTATTGCAGATGCTTGACAAAGGTGAGCGAGAAGTACCCGCACCTGCCGTGGCTATTGCTACAACATAGGCGGTGAAACTACCCCCATTCAAGTCGACCGTATAACTTCTCTCCAAGTATTGGCTGATGCCATCGAATTGAAGTGCGGGTTGACTATTGAT
>JBDKUB010000307.1:0-3324 GCA_039679915.1 Anaerolineaceae bacterium | reverse complement strand
AAAATCAACGTGTGAAAAGTAATGATGCCATAACCAAATGACAATTCTAATGTGATGAAAACATAAACAATAGAAACATATTTGAAAGACTACTAGGTTACGAACCCGAGTAAAGAAAATTTGTGGCTTACATTCATTTATTTTAAGGTAATAACAACTAAAGTCGTTATTACGATTTCATCTTTCGCTGAATTCGGATAATTCTAAAATCTACGATTTCTCTGGCTACCCTGTAAAAAATATTTATGCTAAAATCATTCTTGTATTTCGCAATGAAGCATAAATTTTGGGGTCTCTTGATTTTGGTTAGCCTTTTATTGAGCGGATGCCAATCATTCGGTTTGGATTATTTTGGGTTAAGCGGCGAAGTATTATTCAGCGACGATTTTTCGCAGCCTAACAGCGGCTGGCGCCGCGCCAGCGACGATCATGGCAGCGCCGATTATTTCGATGGTTATTATCGCATCGCAGTCCAAGACGCAAAATACCAGGTTTGGTCCAGCCCTAACCTGGTGTTTGCCGATGTACTTATTGAGGTGGATGCCATCAAGGCTACTGGCGATGACAATAATTTATTTGGCATAACCTGTCGTATGCAGCCTTCGCAGGAATTTTACGCATTCCTCATTAGTGCGGATGGATATTACGGCATCTATAAACACCAGGATGATAAATTCCAGCTTTTAGGGCAGGAGGCTATGTTGCCCAGTGAGGCTATTCAACAGGGCAAGGTGGTCAACCGCATCCGAGCCGATTGTGTTGGCAACACGCTGACGTTGTATGTCAACGGTCAAAAAATTGCCGAAACGCACGATGACCAATTTAGCCGCGGGGATACCGGTTTGATTGCCGGGGCACTGAGCCCAGCCGGTGTAGATATTCACTTCGATAATTACACCGTTTATAAACCTTGAAATTATATATATCAGGAAAGCCGGCATATCCTTTCAACAATTAGATGCCTTGCTTTTCGGTTTGCGAATATATTTTCAGATCATTTTCCGCGTGACAAACAACGAATAATTACCTTATAATTTCTCCTATCATGAAAATATTCCTTGATATGGTAGGTTGTCGCTTGAATCAAAGCGAAATCGAGAGTTATGCGCGTCAGTTTACCGCTGCCGGGCATGTATTGACGGATAATATAGAAGAAGCCGAGCTCGTTGTAATCAATACCTGCGCTGTGACCAATGCGGCTGCCTCCGATTCTCGCCAAAAAATCCGTCAGGCGGGACGTCTCGGGAATGGCCAAATTATCGTTACCGGCTGCTGGTCAACCATGTTCCCAAGCGAAGCAGCTTCATTACCCGGGGTGAGTAAACTTGTGCCCAACCAATCCAAGGATCAGCTTGTAGCCGATTATATAAAATCGCAAGGGCAAGTCATTGATTTGAATTTACTTCCTCGCCAGCCTATTCCCGGCAGCAGGATGCGCACGCGGGCGTTTATAAAAGTGCAAGATGGCTGCAACAATCATTGTACGTTCTGCATGGCAGTATTGGCACGCGGTCAAGGGTGCAGCCGGCCGATTCAAGAGGTCATCGAGGATATCCGGGCTGCTTTGATAGAAAATCCGCAATATCCCGCTTCAGCCGCCCGAGAAGTGGTGCTAACCGGCGTTCATCTGGGCTCTTGGGGACAAGATTTCAAACCGCCTCTCAACCTGCGTCGGTTGGTCGAAATAATCTTGAAGGATACCGATGTGGAAAGGCTTCGTCTTTCCTCATTGGAGCCGTGGGATTTGGATGAAGCCTTTTTTACGCTATGGGAAGATGCCCGTGTTTGTCCCCATTTACACCTCCCTTTGCAATCGGGCAGCTCCAGCGTTTTACATCGCATGGCGCGCAAGGAAACTCCGCAATCGTACGCCCGCAAACTGGCGCAAGCGCGGCAGACCATCCCAAATGTTGCCATTACAACCGATCTGATTGCCGGTTTTCCGGGTGAGAGCCAGGCGGAATTCGAAGAAGGGTTATCCTTCGTGAAAGAGATGGCTTTTGCAGGAGGACATGTGTTTACTTATTCCGCCCGTCCGGGAACAGCCGCGGCTCGGATGCAGCCACAAGTGCCGCATTCGATGCGTAAAGAACGCAGTACCCGGCTGCGCCAGGTTCTGGAAGAAGCCGGCATGGATTATCGCAAGCAATTCTTGGGAACAACATTACCGGTGCTATGGGAAAGCGCTAAACTTGTTGAGGATAAGTGGGTTATGAAAGGCTTAACCGGCAACTACCTAAAGGTGACATCCACTGCTCCCGTTTCATTATGGAATCGAATTACAGAGGCACGTCTTGTCCAGGTTACCATGGATGGCTTACAGGGAGAAATCATAAGCTCTTATGAATGATTTCATCGCGGTATGCATACACTGAACAAACAGTATGCGCTGTTTCATGGGCAGGCAATCAATCAAGGTAACGTCTGTCTAGCTCAGTGATTAGAAATCATAAATACATGAAATACTTTCTTCTTTTCGCTTCCGCTCAGGTTATAAGACAGAGAAAGTGTTAAAAAAGCAATTTTTTAACTCATCCCCCAAAAATCTGTCCTTGATTTTTTGGGGAGGTTGGGTAAGGGTGAAGCTAATTATTCATGTGCAACGCACCTTTGAGGTGCGTCGCACATTGTGGCTTAATCTTTTTCAACACCCTCGGACAGATATTATTGACACATAGAGTACACCGTTGTATAGTGAAGATAACCCTAAGCGACGAGGATAGGCTATGACCGAAAAAAAGACACGGCGAGTGAATATTGATATAGCGCAGTTTTATATTCTGAATCAAATTACACCCTTCGTTGAAATAATGCTGAGTTCCTATACCATTAGTCCATTGGATTTTGCACGAATTGTGGAGATAACCTTTGGATACCGTAATGATCCACGTTTGATCGAAATGGTAAGACAAGCCGGTGATGGTTCAGCTAAGGTGCCTTACCTGATCGATTCTGGTGAGACGCCCCAATCTATCCTGGAGATGCTGCGAGAAATCGCAGAACCGCATGTGGACTACATTCAAAGTCTTCCGGATGCGATACAGGCTACGATTAAAGGCTTGCTTTCGATTAACACCGTACCTCAGGGTTGCGAAAGATATGGCATTCCAGCCTTGTTGGAATTGGATCGCATTCAAGGGAAAATCACCGAGGTGTTGAAGGATAAAATGGGGGAGAGAAAACTTGCTCAAGAGTATTACAAGGATAACATAGCGGCGTTGCGCCTTTTGGATAAGAATTGGGAACGCCTGCGCAGCCAGAAAAAAACCACCTGGCAATCGACGCAGCCTCTCCCGGAGCGTTCCGAGATGCAGTTCGTGCCCG
>JBDKUB010000031.1:0-2433 GCA_039679915.1 Anaerolineaceae bacterium | reverse complement strand
TTCAATATAATCGATCAGTTGATTTCAATTCCCCGCCCTGCCGATCAAAAGATATTAGGAATTGGAATAGGTGCACCAGGTGTTACTCAATTTAAGGAGGGTGTAGTAACCTGGGCACCTAATTTGGGTTGGTCGGATATGCCGCTCAAGACTCTTGTGCAAGATAAGTTCGAGATTTCCACGTTCGTAGAAAATGACGTAAATATAGCTACTCTGGCAGAACTTAGTTTTGGGGCAGGGAGGGGAAAACAGAATTTTGTGTGTTTATATTTACGCGAAGGTTTAGGAGCAGGCATCGTAATTGCCGGGATGCTTTTTAGAGGGCATGATGCTGCTGCCGGTGAAGTAGGTTATTTGCCGCCTGGTCTTCAATATCTGGGTGTTACCGATAAGGGATTTGGCATTTTGGAAAAATTTGCCTCGAGTCGAGGCATCGTCAATCGCGGTAAGCGTATGTTGAAAGAAAACGGGCAAAAACGAATCAATTTAACAATCCAACAAATCATCGACGCAGCTAGCCAGGGTGAGGTATGGGCTAAAGAAATAATCGATGAAACAGGTCGCTACCTGGCATTCGCAGTAGCTTGCATGACTAGTGTATTGAATCCAGAAGTGATTTGCCTGGGAGGAGGCGTAATCGAAAATGTCGATGGATTGATTACCTCCATCACCAAGAACGTCGAAGGAGGTGTGCCATATATGCCTAAAATTGTCGCTTCCCCCTTGGGAAAAAACGCCGTAATTTTAGGGACGGTCAATTTGGTTTTGGCTGAAGAGATGGACTTTACCATGCTAAAAACTTTTGTATAAAGTATTTAATAGATCAAGGAGTGTTTATATGGAAGATACAGGTTCTCAATTTGTAACAATCTATGGGCGGAATCTCATCCCCGAGTTGCCGGTTTTCGTTCACCGTCCTTACTTAGTGGTAACTATGGCAGACCTGTGGGATAAATTCAAACAATATTTCGATAAAAATTTAGCGGGTGTTTATCTGGTTAGATCGCTTGAATTTGAAGATTTATCCAGGGATATGGAAACATTGCCTTATTGTAATTGCGTCATTGGTTTGGGAGGCGGCCAGGCGCTTGATGTAGCTAAATTCATTGCCTGGAATAAGCGGTTGCCGCTTTTTCAAGTGCCGACTTCCATGACAGTAAATGCGGCTTTTGGGCACCGCACGGCTGTCCGCTTCGATAGCAAAGTAAGATATATTGGTTGGGCAGTTCCTGAGGCTGTTTATGTCGATTTTGATGTCATTCAGCAAGCACCTAAAGCATTAAACCGCAGTGGCGTTGGGGATATTTTTTGTTATCATACCGGGCTTTTCGATTGGAAATTAGCACACGAGCGTGGAAAGACGGAAGCCAAATGGCCGTATGACTCGTATTGGGCATCCCAATCGCAGCGAGTGCTGGATAGTGTTCTGGCAAAAGTCGATGAAATTCACGATGTAACCGAAGAGGGTATTCGCACTTTGATGAACGCTCACCGCTGGGGAGGTGCTACTTTCCATAATGCAGGTTGGAACCCCCGGCATATTGAAGGGGTCGATCACTTCTTGTTCTACACCCTTGAGTACTTAACTCATAAGCCTTTCATCCATGGTCAGCCAGTATGTTTGGGGGTGTATGTCGGTTCAGAGATGCAGGGAAACCGGGCAGAAGAGATGCTGGATGCAATTTATCGGGTAGGCGTCGATATTCGCCCTGAAGCCATGGGAGTAACCTGGGATGATGTTAGCCAGGCACTGAAGAAACTTTCCTGGTATGTCGAATATGCTGGATTATGGTACACCATCGCCAGCGAATTTGTAGTCACGGATCCATTTATCGATAAGATACACAATCGTATTGAAAGTAAATATGGTCCTTGGAAAGGATAACCCTTTTATCGTTCATATTGGTATTTACATGATTCGGAAAAATTATTTTAGAAAGGAGAGATAATAAAAAACTGGAAAACATTTCCATCAATATTCGGTCGATTGGATACATTATATACAGCCTATAATTATGAGGAGATCAAGATGAAGCAAAAAATTTTTATTGTTTTGAGTGTCGTACTGGTTCTTTCTTTTGCGTTAGCAGCCTGCCAACCCGCTGCAACCACGGTGCCATCTGAACCCAGTGTCGCTGAAGCAACCGAAGCTCCTGCTGCAGAAGAACCGGCTGCTGAAGAACCGGCTGCAGAAGAGCCTGCCGCAGAAGAACCTGCTGCAGAAGAACCCGCTGGTTTTAATTGGAAACAGTATGAAGGGAAAGAAATCACCTTATTACTCAACGAACACCCCTGGACAGACGGGTTACGACCGGTCATCGATGGTTTCACCGAAAAAACCGGTATCAAAGTAAATTTGCAAGCTTTCGCTGAAGACTTGTATTTCGATAAGATGGAACTCGCTGTTCGCTCTGAGAAACCAGTTGCGGATGT
>JBDKUB010000461.1:0-2340 GCA_039679915.1 Anaerolineaceae bacterium | reverse complement strand
GCTTGATCCGCGCTGCTCTCCCTTACCTGCGCCAATCCAATTCTGCTAGTGTATTAACCCTCACCTCGTATTCCGTTAAACAACCCATTCCCGGTTTGATTTTATCGAACAGCATTCGCTCTTCTGTCGTAGGATTGACGAAAACTTTAGCCCTCGAACTAGGACCGGAAGGTATTCGGTTCAATTCAATTCTGCCCGGTTGGACCGATACCGAACGAATTCAATACCTGATGGAACAGCGGGCGAAAGCCAACGGCACCACGGTCGAAGAAGAAATTGCCAAGCAAACCAACGATAGCCCTTTTAGACGGATGGCTACCCCTCAGGAATTTGCATTTGCTGCAGTATTTCTACTTTCCCCAGCCGCTTCATATATCACCGGTTTGATGCTCTCAGTCGATGGGGGCATGTACAAGGGGACTCTTTAGAGCAACAATTCAATGTCTGCACCCTGGATACTCAGCCCTTCCGATTTGACCTTTTTATGGGATGAATGCCCGCGCTGCTTTTATCTCAAAGTGGTGCACAATATCAATCGTCCTTGGGGATCTTTCCCCAAAATATTCAACCGCATCGATAAATTGATGAAAAATTATTTCGAAGGGAAACCGGCTTCTCAAATTTCTCCATCGCTACCGGAGGGTATTGTCCGCTTTGGGGAAAGATGGGTTACTTCTGAGCTGATCCAACTGCCTGGTCATACCTCCACTTGCTTCATTAGAGGCAAATTCGATATAGCCCTCGAATTTGCCGATCGTTCCTACGGTGTGGTCGATTTCAAAACCTCAGAAGCAAAACCCGAACATGTTCCCTTCTATAGCCGCCAATTGCATGCTTATGCTTATGCCCTTGAAAATCCAAAAATCGGCGGCTTCGGATTAAAACCAATCAGCCGTCTGGGATTATTATGCGTCGAACCGATCTCTATGGACCGCACCGACCAAAATACCTACGCTTATATCGGCAATGCTACATGGATGGAATGCCCTAAAGACAACGACCAATTTCTGCATTTTTTGGATGAGGTAGTCTCATTGCTGGATCAACCTTTCCCGCCCGAACCCAATCCTAATTGCGGCTATTGTCAATATCGCCTGGAGGCTCGCGATCATGGCATGTGATGAATTTTTATATCAGAGGGTGCCTTATGCAAATTGATTATGAGTGGTTAATCGAAAGCGATCCATGGGTAGAATACAATACTCGTAAAGAATTACTGTTTCAGAAGGAAACCGATAGCGAGGTGAAAGCTGCCCGGCAAGCTATGATCGCTTCTACTCAAATAAAACAAATCATTGCAGATCTAGAGAATTGGCCATGGAAAGTGCTCACTAACCATAAAAATGCAGCCCATCCAATTCATTTACTTACCTTTCTAGCTGATATTGGACTGCGATACGAAGATAAAGGAATAGAAAGTATCATCGCTCGTATCCTGGCTCACCAATCCGATGAGGGACCCTTTCAATCATTGGTGAATATCCCCACTGCCTATGGTGGCAGCGGCGAAGATCAATATTCCTGGCAATTGTGCGATGCACCACTTCTCTGCTACTCTCTCGCAAAAATGGGTTTACAAGATGATTCCAGGGTGCAGGCTGCCGTTCAACATTTAACTAGTTTGGTAAGAATCAATGGCTGGCCTTGTGCTGGCTCGAAAGAGATTGGTAAATTCCGTGGTCCCGGAAGAAAAGAGGATGCCTGTCCTTATGCCACGTTAATCATGCTTAGGACCCTGGCGCTTTTTCCAGAGCAACATGCGAGTGACGCATCCCATGCTGGCGTCGAATGTATTTTAGATTTATGGCAGAATAGCCGCGAGAAGCACCCTTACCTATTTCATATGGGCACCGATTTTCGCAAGCTAAAAGCTCCTTTGGTCTGGTTCGATATCACCCACGTTTTAGATGTACTCTCACAGTTCGAGTTCGCTCGGGGTGATGATCGTTTTCAAGATATGTTATCCGTTGTAACCGTAAAACAAAGTGAAAAAGGGCGATATACCCCGGAATCGATCTGGACAGTTTGGAAAGGATGGGATTTTGGGCAAAAAAGAGAACCCTCGCCATGGCTCACATTTTTGATTCTGAGAATCATCCACCGTAATCAAGACGACGCCGCAGCGTTGATGTGAATTTTAGCGGATCAACTAATCGTGAAACAATTCAAAATAAATAGGATTTATTGATAATTTTATGAAATCTGCCTGTTATTATTGAATTTGCTTAAATCTAAGTTGGATTATCCCATTATTTTGTTGTTCTCATTGATACATGACAATTCAACATGCGAAGAAACTGGATATTAAATATCAAATATTGAGCGGTTGATTAACAATGT
>JBDKUB010000578.1:0-14390 GCA_039679915.1 Anaerolineaceae bacterium | reverse complement strand
ATCGGGTTACTCAATGCCATCGTCACTGCTTTTGGAGGTGAACCCGTTGCATGGCTGACGGTCCGGCCTTGGAATACTTTTTTTCTGATTGCAATTATGGTTTGGCTGCAAACTGGCTTTGCTATGGTCGTATTATCGGCTGCTTTGAAAGGCGTTCCCGAAGAATTGCTGGAAGCCGCCCGAATTGACGGCGCGAGTGAGATACAAATTTTCTTTCGAATCATCATTCCGTATATTCAAGGGACGATTATCACCGTCAGTACGACCATTCTGATCGCGACTCTGAAAATATTCGATATCGTTTTTGTGATGACCAACGGTTTGTATGGGACGGAGGTGATGGCCAGCCAGCAATATAAACAGATGTTCAAATATCAAGATTTTGGAAGGGGGTCGGCAGTTGCCATCATCTTACTGATCACCGTAATTCCGGTAATGGTTTATAACTTACGCCAATTCCGGGAAAGGGAGGCGTTCTCATGACTCAAAAACGGCAAAGACTCATTTCTGGTATTTTGGTTAATGGCTCGCTGTTGATCCTGTGCCTCATTTGGACCGTGCCTACGATAGGGATGTTGGTTTCCTCTTTCCGGCCGCGGGATGATGTCATGTCCACGGGGTGGTGGAAGGTTAAATTTTCCGAACTGACACTTAAGAATTACCAGCAGGTTTTGACCGGAAAAGAAATCGCTGACCCCAATATGCCAGGTGGGATCGCTAAAGGGGATGATATGTCGAAGGCATTTCTCAACAGTGTGACTGTGACCGTTCCTTCCACAGTGATCCCGATATTGATTGCTGCCTTTGCTGCGTATGGATTCGCATGGATGAAATTTCCGGGGCGTAAGGTCTTTTTCATCATGGTGGTGGCAATGCTGGTGGTACCGCTGCAAATTGCGTTGATCCCCATCTTGCGCGACTATACCAAAATAGATTTAAACGGGACATTTTTAGGAATCTGGTTGGCTCACACCGGTTTCGGTTTACCATTAGCCACTTACCTGTTATTTAACTACATCAGTTCGTTACCGAGGGATATCCTAGAATCGGCATTTATCGATGGCGCTTCCCATTTCACCATTTTTACCAATCTAATTCTACCGCTTTCCGTACCTGCTATCGCCTCATTTGCGATATTCCAATTTATGTGGGTCTGGAATGACTTGTTGGTAGCCTTGGTGTTTATCGGCAGTCGTCCGGAAGTTGCCGTGCTAACCCAACGGTTAATGGATATGACCGGTTCGCGTGGTCAGGATTGGCACCTGTTGATGTCAGGCGCCTTTGTGACCATGACGATCCCCTTGTTGATATTCTTCTTCCTGCAGCGCTATTTCGTGCGCGGCTTGCTGGCGGGTTCGGTAAAGGGATAACCCTAATCCGTGTCCATCATCTTTTGAGCGAAGCTGCCATCCGATGCCAGGTATGGCGACGACCGCGAATAGCCATCGATAAGGCGGTAATATTTTCCGGAACTGCCATCCCGATGGTTCCTGCATCACCGATATGTTGAATATCGGCGCCTGCCATTTTACTCATCAATGCAATCTGTTCGATGACGTTGATAGTAGAGCCTTCTTGAGAAGTGGCTAATGCGGTCAATGCTAGACCGCCTGCTTTGTGAATGGCTTGAATTAATGTTCGAGCGGCTTCGAGTGTCATTCCGGGGGTTGTGCCAGGGGCGGGAATACCGATAATCTTTGCCCCGGCTGCTATGAATGCTTCGATATGCATCATATCTGTAAAAGGCTCGTCTGTGCCGGCTGCATGCATTTTTCCAGCCATAAGCACGGCTTTATCACCCACCGCGGCATGGATTTCTTTGAGGCTGTTCAGGATTCCATCGAGGGTAACACCCGTCCCCGGATTTCCGGTCAGCATAATAAAATCTGCCCCTTGGTCTACTGCCAAACGGGCATTTTTAGCTGTTGCCATTCTCCCCTGGCTGGTATTGGCTTGCGGGTTTTCGATGGGTTCAAGGTTCAAACCAACCGGTCTGCCGATCCACTCTTTGACATCTTTTAAGGTCATTCCCATGCCCGTGGATATTTGTCCAAAACTTTTCTTGGCATTGATTTCTGTTTTAGAGGGCATACCCATGATTTGCGGTGCATTGACATCGTAAAGATTCAATAGGACCATGTCAGCCCCGAAGGCGGCTGCCATTTCCACGTTGGAGACTTTGTCGATGAGAGGTGGCGCCATGGCGATGACCTCCGCCATGACACACCGCCCCTCCGACGCGCGGATGCTTTGCAGCAGGTCAGCCGCATTCATTTTTTGGAAATCACTGGGATTGCAATCGATCAAGCGCATCAGCAAACACTCCTGATATGAATAGACTAAACTGGCTTGGCAACCTCGACCAATTTTTCCATGAATAATTGGGTCCTAACTGCTTCGTCGCCATTGGTTTCCGGTTCTTGATGGGAACGCATACACTGGAAGAAATGATCGATTTCGCCGAAGAATCCACGTTCGACCAATTCAGGATACCACCGACCTGGTCGATCGGTTCCGAATACTTCTTCTCTTTCACCTTGTTTGATGCGCAGCTCTCGAAAAGCGTTTACTTCAACAGTTAAACCTTCCCCAAACAATGTGACGCGTTCCTGCCATGCGCCAGCTTGAAGTGAATTGATGACCATGCCAATCCCACCACCTTCCAATTCGGCTATACTGGCAGCTCCGACCAATTTTCCCTCTTTCATTTCATACGAGGTATATAAGGCTTTCGGATTGGGAGAATAGAAGCACAGCAGGTCGATTTGATGGATGGTATCATCCAGATGGTTGTTGAAGAGGCTGGTATGATAGGCGCTGGTGCGGTGTTTTTCAACGGTACAAAAGCCAATATGCCGGCCTGCAAAACGTTCTTTGGCAAGACGGTAAAGGGGGGAGTAGCGCCGGTTGAATCCAACCATAAAAATCCGTTTGTTTTGGCGTGCCAAATCGGTAAGTATTTGCGTTTGAGCGCTGGATTGGGTAGCCGGCTTTTCCACAAAAACGTCTATGCCTTGTGATAGAAGCTTTTGAGCGATGTCGAAGTGACCGGGAGTGGCTGTGATTACAAAAGCTGCCTGAATATCCTGGTCGATCAATTGGTCTGCGTCGGTTGTACCAAAGGGGATATGCCATTTTTTGCACACCTCATCGACCGAATTTTGGGTGCGGCTGTAAACTCCGGCAATTTCCACATTGTCCCAAGAAGCCAACAGGGGAAAGTAAGCCTTTCTGGCAATAGAACCACAACCCCAAATACCAATGCGCGTTGTCATGGTATTTCTCCTTAATCAATATCTATAAGCGTCTAAAGCGGCAGCCTCACGCATTCACTGTGGTGCTCGCCGGAAATGTAGGCTGCTTCGATGATTTCTTGAACTGCGGCAGCCGTCCGAAAATCTATGCTCGAGCTCTTGCCTTCGAGGATATTGAGCATGAAATCATATGACGAAGCCAGGTGCGAATTGGTCATCGTCCCTTGGGAATATTTTCCGGTAGGCCAGATTTGTTCGATGGGGCGTTCTTCTGGCGGGGCAGGCAACTCGAGCCCACCGCTAATCCATTGTTTGCGCTTGAGGTCGAACCAATTAACCGTATCGGGTTGTCGGATATCGAAAGCCAGAGCGCCTTTGCTACCGAATATTTCGAATTGGGTTGCTTCACCAGCGCCGGCTGCCATGCGGGTAACCTCGATCAATCCAACGACACCATTTTTCATTTGTAACGTACACAATGTCCAGCCATCCACATCGACGGCTTCATATTGACTGCTTCCCATCGATGAAGGCCTTTCCGGAATGCAGGTGCGCATTTCTGCCCGTACCCATTCTACCTCTCCCAGGAGGTAGCGAGTCATATCGACGAGATGAGCGCCCAAATCCATAAATGCACCTCCACCCGAGGTGGATTTCCGCAAACGCCATGACATGGGACGATTGACGTCTATATAACTGCCATGGAACATGTGCGAGCGAAAGTGATATACCTCCCCAATGCCTCCAGCCTGGATTATGGCTTTCATCTGACGGATTGCCGGGATATAGCGTAGGACGTAGGCGGTATGGGTTTTTCCGGTGCTTTTTTCGGACAGATCGGCTAACGTTCTGGATTCCTGGTATGTGCGGGTTAGAGGCTTTTCACAATACACATTACAGCCGAGTTTCAAGGCTTGCGAGACCTGCTCGAGATGCAAGTGGTTGGGAGTGCAGACATCGACGATATCGAGCGGGGCTGCAAAGAATTCATTGGGGTCAGTTGTTTTTATGGTAAAGCCTGACTTACGCATGACCTCTTCTTCGGTGTCCAATTGTGAGCGCAAAACCGCCGACATTTTTGCTACTGCTTGAGGATGGGCAAAGCATAAGGGGATATCTTGATAAGCTGTTAAATGGATTTTTCCAATGTATCCCAAACCGATCAATCCAATATTGAACTCTTTTACCATGGGTTTCTCCACTATAACTGGTTATAGATAATTTGACCCTTGACGATGGTCATGAAAACGTTAGCTTCTTCATCCAAGATTACCAGGTTGGCTTCTTTACCGATAGCAATGCTTCCCAGGCGGTTCGATATTCCCATTGCTCGAGATGGATTGAGTGAAGCCATTTTGATTGCATCGGGAAAAGGAACATCGACTAGTTGGTGGACATTTCGTACGCATTGGTTCAATAACGCGGTGCTGCCAGCAATCGTGCCATCCGGCAGGTTGGCGTGTCCGTTTTTCACCGTAACTTTCAAACCGACCAATTCATACTCACCATCGGGCAAGCCGGCGCCGGGCATTGCATCGGTAATCAGCACAATGCGGTCTGTGCCAAGGCAGCGCACCAGGATTTTCATCGCACCAGGGTGGGCATGCACGGTGTCGGCGATTAACTCGGCGGTAATTTCGTCAGATGCTAAGATCGCCCCAAAGACGCCTGGCTGGCGATGATGAAATCCACTTTGAGCATTGAAGGCATGGGTGACATGCGTGAAGTTGCCCTGAAGTGCTGATCGGGCTGTATCATAATCCGTATCGGTGTGCCCCAGGGCGATTAGGATTCCTTCTGACCGATATAAGGCAGCGATCTCTTGCGCACCGGGAAGTTCAGGTGCCAGGGTCATTTGGCGGATCCATCCCTTCCCAGCTTTGATGAATGCCTTGGCTTCCTCGAGGGAAGGCAAGCGTAGCCAATCAGGGTTGAACGCTCCTTTTTTCTGTTTATTGAGATAAGGTCCCTCAAGGTGTAAGCCGAGAGGTTGTGCCCCATCGACACCCTGCTCGAAAATTTCGACGTAAAGGCTGATGATATCCATCAGGGCTTTTGCATCGGGCGCAGCAATTGAACATAGATAATTGGTCACACCCGTACTTACTACCCAGTTTGAATAGGCTTGTAAGGTCTGTTTAAGATTGGTGCTATCTTCAAAAGCAACGCCTTTACCGCCATGGACATGCATATCGATAAACCCTGGAGCAAGGTATTTTCCCCGTAAATCCATTTTTTTTACATAGTCGTGAGGCACATTATCCAACGAGCCTACATAATCGATCAATCCATCTGAAATGCCTACTGCGCCGTGCGCAATTACCTCAGTGGGTGTTACAATATTCGTAAAATATAACAATATATCTTTCATATTGATGATCTCCTTTTCAAATAAGAATTCTATCGCTTCAGGATATATTATATGCATATCAATTCATCGGACGCAATGATTTTCGACGAAATCATTGGACAAGGGCAGGCTTGGCGTGGGCTAATCCCAATTGTGCTCAATCAAAGACAAACCATCGAAAAATTTTTCGAGGGCATCGACGAAGTGATGTTTGTCGGCTGCGGCTCAAGCCTTAATGCGTCTTATACTGCCAGTGTCATTTTTCAAACAGCAACTCATAAAGGGGCATGTGCAGTCCCCGCGGCAGAGCTTGTGTATTTCCCCCAAAGCATTTTTAGAAAAAATTATAAGACAAGCGCTGTATTGATGTCGCGATCAGGGAAAACCAGCGAGATCGTTCAGGCGTTGAATTTTCTTCGAAAAAATAATATTCCGACCATCGGCGTCACTTGCCATGAACATAGTCCCCTGGCAGAGGGTTGTGAGTTGAGCCTGGTATTGACACCGGCATTAGAACAGGCTGTACCAACGACCCGTTCTGTAACCGGGATGATCATGACTGCTCAGTTTATGGCAGCCATTGTATCAGGGAATGATGATGAAATTGCCAATATCCAGCATTTGGCAGATAAGTGCCAGGAATTGATGCCCGAATATCAAGCCCAAGGGCAGAAAATCGGCAACTTACCTGAGATCGACCGTTTTGCCTTTGTGGGGAATGGACCCTATTATGGCTTAGCGCGTGAGAGTCAGCTTAAGATAAAAGAAATGACGCTTCAGCCAAGCGATGCATATCCCATGTTCGATTTTCGACATGGACCGCAATCTACCGTCGATGAGCATATGCTGATCACAGTGTTGTTATCCGATAGCGCCCGCCCGCAGGAAATTCGATTTGTTCAGGATATGAAGAAGCTGGGAGGCGTTCTGTGGGTGATTTGCGATCAGTCTGATGAGATGATCGAGAAAAACGCGGATTCCATTTTAGAGCTCAATAGCGGATATGGTGATATGACACGCCTGCCTTTGTACCTCCCTGCTGTTCAATTTATGGCATATTATCATGCCCAACAATTGGGGCTTGATCCCGATAAGCCACATAATCTTTCTTATTGGATCGATCTTTCCGGTAAGTAATATAAAATAATAATCGGAGACTCATGATGACACCCAGAAAAAAGCCTCTCGATGCCCGAACCGCCCAAGGTCAACAGCTTGCCAGGCAAATCTATGATTATAAAATCGATCAATTGGAGAAAATGAGCCAGGCTGAAAAAGATGCTTTGCTTGAAAAATATCCCTTGCTTAGCCAAGCCGATTTACAGTATGTAATCGATGAGCTTTTAGCCGCCAAACGTTATAGACAGGAACGCGAAGGATGGCAAACCATCCCGCACGACGTAGCGGTATTGGTTTTAGTCATATTCACCAGCATCGGGAATTTACAAACAGGGATTATCGCCGGGGTAGCTGTGCTGGTATTGCTGGAAAGCCTGTTTCAATTCATTTTCGACCGGCGAATTTATCGTTCATTGAGCTACCTGGTTTGGTTTACCTACCCAGCTTATATTTGGTTGGGTTACATTCTATATCAACGGGGATATTCATGGATGTGGATTGGGCTCATCATCGTTCTGGTGTGGGGTGGAACGTATTTATTAGGCGCTTTGGCGCGCCTGCCCATGCGTCTGTATTTCGAAGCCAGGGAAAAAAGAAAATCTGAAGCACTGCCCCAATCCAAGAAATAATCTTATATTATCGCTGTTCGGCAGATTGCCAGATATTCAGTAAATCAGCAAAATCAGAAAAACCGATTACGGGTAAATTCTGGCTTCGACATATCTCCAATAGTTTGCCTTTGGCATAGACTTTATCGGCGAAATGGACTGCCTCGACATCGCTGAGACCATCACCGATGAATGTCACCTGATAACCCATGTTCTGGTAGCGTTCGATAATCAAGGGTTTGGAGGTTCCCCGTTTGGGTGTATTTGGATCATACCAGGGGAAACTGAATTCGAATCCGGTGGGTTTGAAATGGATTTGATTGGCATAAACGGTCACTCCTGAAATACCGTGGAGATTTAGGATGAAATCGATATACCACTGTAATCCATCGCTCAATATCGCAAATGGGTAATTTTGTTTACGGCAAAAATCCAAAAATGCCGGAAAATTAGCATCGATCGAGATGGAACGCAGTTCGCATTCCATCTCTTGTTGCGTAGCATGAATAGTAGCAAAACATCCCTGGATTTCCTCAGGAGTGCTGATTTCCCCCTGAATCCACATTTTGACTAGTTGTTCACAATTTCCGCAAGCGAATTTTTTATATATTTTGCCAATAACTTCACATGATGTTATCGTGCCATCGAAATCGCATAAAACAGCTTCGAACTGTGTATTGTTTTGAGCCATCCATTTCCTTTTGCGGTGTTTGATTATTTTTTTCGAGCTTTGCTGATCTTGAAAGATTTTGCCCAAACATCGACCATGGCTTCAGTTTTTATGTGGCTCTCCCATTCGGGGTTTTCTTTTGCCTCATTGCGCATGGCTTCTATGATATTTTCGGGGTACTTTTCGATCCAGCGAACCCAGGGTGGTTTTATGAACGATGGAGGGCTGACGGTAAACCAAAATCCCAACGCAAAAAAAACGCCATAAAGAATCCAGGTTACCCATGGATATGGTGCAAAAATTATTCTAAAGGCTTCATCATAAGAATATAAGATGAATAAACAACCAAACGGAATATAACCATAAATGGAGCCGCGCAATTGCCAGAACCATTTCTTCCAATACCCCAGCCTGGCTGCCAAGCCCAATCCTAAAAAGATCAATCCAAAAGCCTGGATTAATAATTGTGTATTGAAATCAAACATTGACGCTCCTGCGAATTAATTCCAAGGCTGTATCGCACAACAACGCTGATACTTCAGCTCCATAAGGACTGACCAATGCTTCATAACTTTTCCGTTCGATAGCATCCGCATCCGGGAAATAACCTCGGTAATCGTTCGCATAGCTCACGACAGCGGTATTGGGGAGGGGGCTTTTTTGCTTTATCTCCAAAACCGTCCGAGAAAAAGGTTCTCCTGGTAATCCCACTAAAGCTAATTCGTCAATGATCATGACCTGTAGCTGGCTTGTGTAAGATGTTATTCCTGCCAGGTCTTTGTGCATGAGCAGTTGTCCGGTAGCGCCCTCGACGCGGGTGGTTGCCTTCCGAATATCTCCATGGTTAGCACCGGCTGCTTTCAGGGCTTGCAGCTCGGATTGCAGCCTTTCTAATTCTTGGGTTGCTTCTAATTCAGGAGGAAAAGATCTAAAATTCAATTCGATTGGTGTAATTAAACTTGCTAGATACGAAGCTGGATGAGTGGTGATGGTTTGCATGATTTTGAGGACTTCACCGGCGAGGATGCGCCCCATTCGCTCTACTTCTTGGAAGGTTTGCTCTCGGCGCGTGAAACGCGTACTGACATCTCCTGAAGCGCCGTTGGTATACATAAATAAAGTATTGGGATAGATCTTACGCAAATTGGTACGCGCAGCCCCGGGATAATCAGCAGAATAAAACAGGTTCGAATAGCCAAGGACCGTGGGATGGCAGCCATAATTCATGAGTACCGCCAGGGGATCCCCTGAATCCGAATCCACCCGTAGAACGATGACTTCGTTATCTACGGTGGCATATGGGTCATTGCGATTAAGACCAATGCCTTCTACGTTACCTCGTCCGATGCCTAATTGGGCTGGTTGAAGCTGTTGGTATGCCATACGGGCGGCGGAAATGAGTTGATTTCCAACTTTGTGCTGCAAGTCGGGATCGAGACATGAGGGTATACCCGGCTGCGGCGGCATGAACCCCGCAACGCCGGACTGGGTGTGCGAGCAGGCAATCAGCAGATGCTCGGGGGGTATGCCGATTGACTGTTGAATTTCTTGGCGCAGCCAGGTGGTGAAGTCCAGGCTTACTCCAACCAAATCGAGGCAGATGAGCATGATTTGTTTTTCTTCAGATTTTAGCAGCAAAATTTGCCCCATTAGCGGGTCGTGCATTCCGGGACTTATTTCGGTTCTTGAAGCGTAGCCATCCAATTTGTATCCTGGGGGAGGCGTAATATCTAACTCGACCGCGGCAGCAGAAAATCGATTTTGGTTCATTGATTCTCACCAAATCTTGATGCGCCCTTTATAATGATTCAACATGGCACGGTTGTACTCATCGGAGCCATCCAAATTGCCGCTCATAAAAACAGGTGGTGTAATTCCACGATCGAGAAGGGTTTGAACGGCTTGTACCATGATGCATTGCAAAATGAATAGACCCGCAATTCCAGACCCAGCCCCGGTTGGGACGGGTAATTTTTCCAGGTGAAGCAATGCATCTCCCTTGGGACAGTGGTTGTCGATAATGATATCGGCGATTTGATATAGTTTTTTCCCGCTCGAGTGACGGGAAGTTGTGCCTTGCGAATGAGACAGAGAAGTCACTGCGATGGTGGAGATACCCCGCTTTTTTGCCCCTTCTGCCATTTCGATGGGGGCAGCATTTCTACCCGAATTGGAAATGATGATCAAACAATCTTTGGAAGAGATTTCGTAATAATCTAAGATAACTTCAGCCATCCCTTCGATGCGTTCCATATATTCGCTTTGCCTAACTTTTTCGTGCCCGGTAAGGGACGGTTCGAGAATCGCATCTACCGGTGCGAGACCACCAGCCCGGTATGCAACATCCTCTGCTATGATATGAGAATGTCCGGTGCCAAAAGTATATACAATCCCATCCCGAGCTACAGTATCGGCAACGACTTGGGCAGCTTTTTCGATTTGTTCTTGTTGAGTTTCGATGATGTGAGCCAGGGTGGATTGGATTTTTTGGGAATATTCGCTTATATTATTCATAGCTTACATCTCCGCCAATAGAATAGAATCGATTAATGATTTAATGAGGCAAGATAGTGGTTGTGATGATGTAAAAATAAAGCTGTGTAATCGTTTTTTTTAATCTGACTTTGCCCATTGTGGGAGGGTTTTTTCTATCGTTGGCCAATATTCAGTATCGGGATCGTTGGGCATCATACGACAGGTTATGCGAATACCCATTTCATGGATTTTCTTCAATGCCTTAACGCCCGATTCGGTCAGGAAAACGGTGTTCGAAATTTTTTGTGAACCGCGCACGAAAGCCTGGTTGCCCAAATTCAACACAGGAATTTTTAAACCGGCTTCCAATAACGCGAGTCCATCTTCGGGGTATTTGGCAAGAATAAAAATATTTTCCTTCTCTGCTTCCGGACTGTTGCAATAATCCACACAATCTTTGATGGTCAATACCGAAACCTTAGCATTGAGTGGGGCAACAGCTTTGAGCAAGGTGACTTGAAGGGGGTCATTGGCAACTTTATCGTTGGTGACAATGATGTGATCGATTTTGAAAGCGGAATTCCATGAGACTAAAATTTGTCCGTGGATAAGCCGGTTATCCATGCGTACATGAAAGACTGGCATAGGGTTCTCTCCTCATCTAGTAGTTTGGGATGGTATGTTGAATTATTTGCTTTTCAAAGTTTCCGATAAGGTTTTAATGCTGGATGGTCCAGCTTCCAAAGCGATCTTGACCAATTCATCCAGGCTTGAACCTTGACGGTGAATTGCCAATTCCAATAACATTGGCAAATTCATACCGGTAATAACATCCATTTTATCGCGAGTCAAGGTTAAACGGGCACTGGCATTAAAAGGACTTGCGCCAAATACATCAACTAATACCAATACGCCATCACCTGTATCGACTTTTTCTACTGCTGCAGCTATTTTTTCGATTAAACCCTCGACATCTTCCATTTCTTCCAGGCTGACAGCTAGCATGCCTTCTTGTTCCCCCACAATCATTCGAGCCGCATCCAGCATTCCATTTGCCATTGCACCATGACTAACTATGACGATTCCTACCATTGAATTTTTCATGTTCTATGACGTGTGAAATCCAAAAAGGGTGTTAATCCAACCCTCGTAGCGGCTTTTGACTCGCTCATTGTATTCTTCATTACCATCGAGGTTAGCACTCATTAATACAGGAGGATTTTCACCTTTATCCAGAATGTATTGGATGGCTTCGACCATCACAGCATCCATCAAGGCTGCACCGAGAACAGTCGATACGGCGCCGGCTTTTACATCCATTCCTTTGAAACTCATACAGGCGTCTCCAGCAGGCGTGCCTGTATCCAGGACCACTTCACCAAATTCATAGAGTTTCTTACCACTCGAATGACGGGATGTCACGCTGTAAGAATGATTCAATGAGGTTACTACAATTACATGTAAACCGGCTTCTTTGGCTATCATGGCCACTTCGATGGGTTCGGGATTACGCCCGGAGTTGGAGATTACAAAGATAGTTTCACCTTTTTTAATCGGTACACCGCGCAAAAATATTTCGCCTATGCCTTCGATTCGTTCGGCTTTACCCCAAAGTGGATCGACGATCTGCATGATTGGATATAAACCTCCCGCTCGGGCATGAACCTCTTGTGCCAATAATTGGGAATGTCCACTGCCAAACGTATAGACTAGATTTTTTGCGATGACAGTCTCACCGACTAAAACCGCGGCTTTACGGATATTCTCTGCCTGGCTGGTTTCCATTTTTTCGATAAGTTCACATACTGTCTTTAAGTATTCGCTGTACATAGTACCTCTATTGTAATTCTTGAGTATCTATGATTAATATCGATAGTTATCTTGAAATGCAGGCAAGATAATCGGGTATGAATTCCCGATCATCTTGCCGTAAATAAATATGGAATTTGATCTAAGATTTAACCAAAGAAACCGATGGCGCCGCCGATAAAGCCGATCACGAACAATACACCAAGAACAGCTACCGGGGTCCAGCCTTTCTTGAGCAGCCAATATGCAAGGGCTGTGACCAGCACCGGAAGCATAAATGGCAATATGGAATCTAATTGCGCCTGGATATCGATGACCTGAGTGACCGCCTCGCCTTGAACGGTGGCAGCGATTGCCGGCTTCCATGCAATGTTAAGGTGGACAATCGATGGGGCAAACCCGCCGATGACGATTAGACCGACGATGGTGGCAAATTCGGTGATTTGGGCAATGATTCCTCCACCCAATTGTGTCACCAGGTTAACTCCTTGTTTGTACGCCCAGGTAAACTGCCAGTAACGCACTGCCAGGTAGGGGAAGAATACAAACAGGAGGACGAAAATCGGACCAAGCACACTGCCAGTAAGCGCCATTGAAGCGCCGATGCTGAAGATTATGCTGTTGTATAGTGCCCAGACCAGTGTATCACCTACACCAGCCAATGGACCCATCAAGCCAACTTTCAGACCTTCGGTGGTTTCCAGAGAGGCACCGGCTTCTTCCAAAGCAATGTGAGCGCCGATGATCAACGGCGCACCAACCACTGGATTGGTATTGAAGAAGTTCAAGTTGGTGAGAAACGCTTCTTTGAATTCTTCTTCACCAGGGCGCGTTTTCTTGAGAATGGGGAGGATCGAATAGCAATATCCAACCGATTGCATGCGCTCGTAATTCCAACCGCATTGGAATAGCCATATATAACGCCAGAAGGATTTCATTAAATCTGCATGAGTGATTTTCTTTTCTGTCTCTGCGGTAGCCATGGCTTATCCCTCCGCTTTTCTTAATTTTAATTGTTGATAGACTAGGGTGATGGCTACGCCAGCGATAGCGATGCCTACCAGTGGTATTTTTAGGTAGGCGAACATGATAAACCCTAGCAACAAGAAAGCAGGATATTTTGAAATGGGCATAATCTTGAGTAGCATGGCAAACCCAAGCGCCGGTAGGATTCCACCTGCAACGGAGATTCCCTTGTTAATCCAAGGATAGGTTTCGAAGAATGATGTGATTCCTTTCACCACTGGTTCACCAAATGCGATGGCAAGGAAAACTGGTATAGCTCTTGAAAATCCCCAGATCATGTGGCTGTACCTGACCATCATCCGGTCAAAACCTTTATCGTCACCATTCTCTGCATAGGTGTCTGCTCTATGGACGAAAATAAAGTTCAAGAAACGATTCAAGATATCGACCTGGGTAAGCAAAAGGGCAGCCGGAATTGCTAAGGCTATTCCTACTTCAAACCCGGATGCTTTCCCAAAATAGGTGCCTAAAATCGCACCGACAGAATATTCTGGGATGGTCGCACCGCCATAAGTATAGACACCCAACGCCATCAATTCCAGCGTTCCACCGATCAATAGACCCATCTGAACATCACCGATAATTAACCCGGTGAAGAATCCCGAGATGAGTGGCCTGACCGTCATTGTAAATGTTGGGCCTAGAGTGTCGTACCAGGCGTAGTATGCTAAAGCTGCGAGGATCAATGCAATTACAATAGTCATGGCATTTCAATCTCCTAAAAAATCAAAATCTATACCAAAGTGAATTTTTTACTGTGGTTCGGATGGTAATCGAAGAGCTTCTACGTGACCTCCTTTCTATTCCCAAATTAACGGAATAAATCAAAAGGAATGCTGTTTCTGGGTAGAACTAAAAACAATCGAATGGCAATCAACTAAAATTCTTTACCACCTATAATCACCTTGTTTAAAAAATGTTACGCAATCGATAAATCGTTTTGGTTATGAAGCGATTAACTCATTGCTAAGGATATTTATTTTACCGACTTGTTTACGATTATTATTCAGTGATTTCGTTGATTAATATAACAATACACTATTTTATTATTTTGTCAAGCAGACGGGCATTGATTTTCC
>JBDKUB010000035.1:0-4076 GCA_039679915.1 Anaerolineaceae bacterium | reverse complement strand
TCTTTCGTTGAAAACATCCGATTTCGATTACGACTTGCCAGCAGAATATATTGCACAAAACCCGGTAGAACCCAGGGATTGTTCCAAATTAATGGTGTACTATAAAGGATCAGATGAGATTGTCCATGCCCAATTCCGAGATTTACCCCAATTTTTAAATAAAGACGATCTACTGGTGATCAATGAGACGAGAGTCATAGCTGCCAGGCTAATGGGGAAAAAAGAAAGTGGAGGTAAGGTCGAATTATTATTGATTAAAAAAGAAGCCCCTTCTGTTTGGGAAGTTTTGGTTAAAGGAAAACATCTTGTACCGGGCAAAAAAATAATCATCGAAGAAGGGCTATTTGCGCAAGTGATCGATTCATTGGATGGCACCCGTCGATTGATACAATTTTCATCGCCAATCGAAAATTACATCGACAAAATTGGGCATGTACCCTTACCCCCCGATATTCACAGCACTTTATCTAATCCCAATCGCTACCAAACGATTTATGCCAAAGAAGATGGTTCAGCAGCGGCACCTACGGCAGGGCTGCATTTTACGCGGGAGCTTCTTGATGAACTTAGTGACCATGGTGTTGGATTAGCCAGGGTTATCTTGCATGTTGGTTTGGATACTTTTTCTCCGGTACGCGAAGAAGATGCTGTAAACCACAAAATGCATTCCGAATGGTGCTCGGTTCCAATTGAAACTATTGAAATGATCAAAGCTGCCCGCCAGCGAGGTAGCCGAATCATAGCTGTGGGAACCACTACCGTTCGGGCGCTGGAATCCGCTGCAAATCATGCTGAAAATGGGCGGCTGATAGAACCGTTTAGTGGAAATACTGATTTATTCATTAAGCCTGGCTATCAATTCAAAGTCGTCGATGCCATGATTACAAATTTCCATTTACCGCGTTCGACGCTGATTATGATGGTGAGTGCTTTTGTTGGAAGAGAAAAAATCTTGCAGCTTTATGAGATTGCCAAAAAAGAAAAATATCGATTTTATTCTTTTGGTGATGCAATGCTGCTCATATGAAGTAGTTTTGTGATGTATATGGCTGGTCACTCTGAATGGGATATTCTAAATCAACAAATCATAACATGCCGTAATTGTCCACGATTAACGGAGTGGCGCGAGAAAGTAGCGGCTGAGAAGCGGAAGGCATATCAGAATGAGATGTATTGGGGAAAACCCGTTCCCGGCTTTGGTGACCGCACGGCACGGGTTTTGGTGGTGGGTTTAGCGCCTGGTGCACATGGATCAAACCGCACCGGCAGGATGTTTACCGGGGACGCCTCAGGTGTATTTCTTTATAAGGCGTTATTCAATGCCGGATTTTCAAATCAACCGCAATCGAATTATAAAGATGATTTATTGGAATTGAACAATTTATTCATTAGCGCCGTTTGCCGATGTGCTCCACCGGGGAATAAACCATCCCCCCAAGAAATCAATACCTGTATTACTTATCTCGAGCGTGAAATTCGCTTATTAGAACACCTTGAAGGTATTGTGGCTTTAGGTAAGGTTGCATTTGATACCTTACTAAAAATCCAATATAATGGGATGCGGTATCGATTTTCGCATGGTGCTTACTACTCTCCGCATGGGTATCCATGGTTGATTGCTTCGTATCATCCCAGCCGACAAAATACTCAAACGGGGCGTTTATCAATTACGATGTTCGATCAAATATGGCGTACTGTAATGAATTTACTTGATCATAAGGAGCAATCCATTGCGCATAGTTGATATTATTATCAAAAAACGAGATAAGGGCGAACTAACGAAAGAAGAGATCGAATATTTCGTTAATGGCTATACTCAGGGTGATATCCCAGATTATCAAGCTGCGGCGCTCCTTATGGCAATTTTGCTAAATGGTATGACTGCTCGCGAAACCACCGATCTTACTTTAGCGATGGCTTATTCTGGCGAAGTTCTCGATTTATCACAAATCGTCCCTGTTGCTGTGGACAAGCATTCCACCGGTGGAGTTGGTGATAAAACCACATTGGTGGCTGAACCATTAGTGGCTGCTTGTGGCTTACCGGTTGGTAAAATGTCGGGGCATGGATTGGGTTTCAGCGGCGGCACCTTGGACAAAATGGAATCGATTCCCGGATTTAGGTCAGACCTTTCCACGGATGAGTTTATCCATCAATTGAAAACGGTTGGTTTAGTATTAACCGGTCAAACGACGGAACTTGCTCCGGCGGATGGAAAACTTTACGCACTGCGGGATGTTACCGGTACGGTGCAATCGATTCCCTTGATTGCCTCTTCGGTGATGAGTAAAAAAATAGCGGCAGGCGCAACCGCGATTGTTTTAGATGTAAAGGTCGGTACAGGCGCTTTCATGACCGACCTGGAGCAAGCTCGCTCGCTTTCGGAATTGATGGTATCCATCGCAAAATTGGTGGGAAGAAAAGCCATCGCCCTGTTATCGGATATGAATCAACCGCTGGGGTTTGCTGTTGGAAATGCTTTGGAATTGAAAGAAGCTATAAAAACCTTTCATGGAGATGGACCGGCTGATTTTGTCGAGCATTCATTGATTGTAGCCGGTCATTTGCTGGCATTAGGCGGTGTCGCTTCAGATGAGAAGCAAGGCTACCAAATGGCACAAAAAGCTCTCGAAGACGGACGGGGTTGGGAACGCTTTTTAGCCCTGGTTTCAGCTCAGCATGGTGATACGAAGTTTGTAGAAAACCCGGATTTGCTGCCCACAGGGTCGATCATTCAAACAGTTCGGTCACCGAGAAGCGGTTATATCCGCAAAATCAACGCCCGAACGGTTGGGGAAGGGGCGGTCATGTTAGGCGCAGGGCGCGCAAAAAAGGAAGATGCCATCGATCATGGGGTGGGTATTGTGCTTCATTATAAGGTAGGCGATATCGTTAAACAAGGTGATGCATTATTTACAATATACGCAAATAACGAAAGCCATGTTCAACAAGTTCAAGATTATGTTCTGAATGGATATTGTTGGAGTAATACACCGGTCGAAAGCTTACCGTTGATATATGGAATTGTGAAGTAGAGAAACACTTGATGTTAATTTTGCGGAATTAACCAAAAATCCGTTCCGTTACCTTCTGCGGTCCAACCGCTTAACCCGTAAGATGTTTTAACCTTCCACATGACTAAACCGTAGCTACATTCTGGTCCGCCTATGACATCCAGGGTTTCCCCTTGAATGGCATAACCAATAACGTTGGTCGGGAACCTTGCATCCGGCGTCGAACGCAGTGCATTGACATCCCCTCCATAATTTACATACACCTTATCGCCAACATGGATGATCGATAATCCACAATCTGTATTGGGAAACGGGTAGTAAAAATCAAAATCCCCGACAGGCGAGGTGGAGGTAGGGGTTATTTCTGGTGCCGTTGTAGGAGAAGGGATGGAAGTGACTTCTTTTGTTACGATTTGTGTCACGACCACCGTTTGAGGAACAAGTTGGGTTTGAATAATCACTACCGGAGTGGGAGTGGCGCATCCGGTTGTAAACAAAATGATGAAAAAGATGGACAATAATAATAACTTTTTAGTGTGTGCAATCAGAGTCATTGCATTCTCCTTAAATTTACCTAAAAACATGTGTCATCATACCGCTACTATTCATATTTATCAACCTCATCGTGATAGATTGATAGATTCTAATAAACGCTCAGGTTGATGCCGATAAGTATCGATTGGTATTTTACCCAGGCAAAGGTCGGTCAACGTTCTATTCAAAAAATAGTTCACCGGTGTGGGGATACCGGATTTTTCCCCGAATCTACATACCGCACCGTTTAGATAATCCACTTCCAATTTTGGGCGTTTGTTATAGAGGTCGATATGGAAGGAGGGCATTTTATCGCCTCTCCCTTTTCCTGCGGTCTGTTTAAGGAAGATCGAGCATATCGGGATGGGAAAGTGCATCACAATGAATGCGAGGATTTTGGCTGGCGTACCGGGAAGATTTACCACAGGAATATGGAGTGCCTTCATAATATGAAGAGCTTCACGTAATTGTGAGATTTCTATCTGGCAAGCCGCCGGGTGCGCATAGATATCATGGGGTTTCATATCC
>JBDKUB010000456.1:0-2865 GCA_039679915.1 Anaerolineaceae bacterium | reverse complement strand
TCTATGTCATGTTGTTGGATGTATCCGGGGAAGATGAGCTGGCTTCAGCTTCAGAATCCTCCGTGGTGAATGAAAACTATGGGGTAAAGCGGGATTCCACAGCCCTAACCGTTGTGCAGGTGGACTTAAGTAGTCTGGCGGATGACTTGATCCGCCTGCCGACATATCGGGTAGTCAACCGTTATCTGTGGGTAGGTGAGAAGCACAGCACCTTGTATGGTCAAATCAAGGCATTGGCAGAGAGCTGGCAGGCGCGCTATATCGTGGTCGATGCAACCGGCATTGGGGCAGGGCTGGCTTCTTTCCTGGAATCGGCTTTTCCCGGGCGGGTGATTCCTTTTGTGTTCAGCGCTAAAAGCAAGAGCGACCTGGCTTGGGATTTCATCTCGCTGATCGAAACAGGCAGGTATAAAGAGCCGAGTACCGAGCAATGTGAAACTAAAGAAGAAAATGAAGATATAAGCCACACCTCACGCCTCACCAGCCTCTCCTCTTTGTTTTGGAAGCAAGTGGAATACTGCCAGGCAACGGTCTTGGAAGGCCCCGGCAAGCTGCTGCAGTGGGGAGTGCCTAATGGCATGCGCGATCCCGAAACCGGTGAAACCTTGCATGATGACCTGCTCATTTCAGCCGCTTTGTGTGCAGTGCTGGATAAACAATCCTGGGGTGTGGGCGAGAGCCGGGTTGTAACCCAAATCGACCCATTGCAAGGATTAGGAGAGGCATTCTAATGGAGATAGGAGATGATTATGGAGAGTAACATTCGTCTGAACTGGCCGGTAGATGTAACAAAATATCCTTTGACCCAAGGCTTTGGGGAAAATCCGCAGATTTATGCAATCTATAAGCAAGCCGGGCACAACGGCATCGACATCGGCTGCCCAATCAGCACACCGGTTTGGGCTGCCGCGGATGGTGTGGTGGTGCAAACAGGGATGGACAATAAGGGATACGGCAGATATGTGCGCATCACCCACGAGAAATTCGAGACGCTCTATGCGCACCTCTCAGAAATAGAGGTAAAGCCGCGCCAGGCACTGCACGTAGGCGACCGGTTAGGTTTATCCGGCTCGAGTGGCAATAGCACCGGACCGCATTTGCATTTCGAGCTGCGCATTCCCTGGCAGCCGCTGCCGGGTTACCCGGGCGGGGCGAGGAATCCATTGCCATACATGGTGGCTATCCAATACTCATCATCTGTTGACGATACAAAGCCCAAAAGCTGTCAAAATCCAGCGTTCGAAGATATCAAGCCAGGGGAATATATCCAAGTGACTGCGCTCGATGGATTGATCATCCGCCGCGAACCGCAAGGTGAGGCATTGGGTGCAGCCCGCCACGGGGATGTATTCGAAGTTGCGCATACCCATGAAAGCTGGGTAGGGATCGTGGTTTACGTACACGCCAGTTGGGTGCAGCCGGCGCTGATGATGGTGGGGCAGACCTCACCAATCCAAAAGGATGTCATTCGATGAATGTACGTTAGCTACCCTTTACTATAAAAGAGATAAAAGGTGAATGATGACCAAAAAATCTATCCGCAATATCGAATTTGCCATCCAACTTGCCATCGACGCCTTGCGCCGCGAAATCGATCACAACTGCTGTGAGGCGCAACCGGTTTTCGACGATCATATTCTACAACCGGATTGCCATACCGACCGCTATGCTGCTCAGCGGGATAAACACCGCCGCGATTTGGAACGGGCGATTTCCATTCTCAAGGCGATCAAGGCAGGCATATATGAAAGTGAGGGAGAGTGGTGAGAACTGAGAAGAAAACTGAGAGAAATATCTCGAGGAGGGTGATGTGGATTCAGGCAAAAATTGGATGATGAAAATTTTGTATAGGGTATTGAGAAACGGTAAACCGATGGCTGCTGTAACTACCAAGGTGGATGATTCGGCGGGCTGGGGAAATCTGAGCGGTCGTCCCCATGAATACGATCAAGCCAGAGTGCAGGAAAATTATACCGACGCCCTCACCGCCTGGCGTAAGAATCCCTTTGCTTGGCGGATTGTGGCAATCACCACCGATTATGTGGTGGGTGAGCAGATAACCGTTTCCAGCGCGCGGCGCGACCTGCAGCGCTTCATCGAACGATTTTGGAATCATCCTCAAAACCGGATGGATATGCGCCTGGAAAGCATGTGTGACGAGCTAGTCCGTTCCGGTGACTTATTCGTGCTGCTCTTCCGAAATCCACAAGACGGCATGAGCTATATCCGTTTTGTGACCAAAGACCGCATTTCTAAGATCGAAACTGCCTCCAACGACTGGGAAAACGAGCAGGTATTCTACGAACAGCAGGAGAGTGGCGAGTTAAAAGCCTGGCTTTCGCCGCGTCACCCCGATGCAGAGGGTGAAAATGCTGTGATGCTGCATTATGCGGTCAACCGGCCAGTGGGCGCACTGCTAGGCGAGAGTGATTTGATTACGATGATCCCCTGGCTGCAGCGCTACAGCCGCATGTTGGAAGACCGCGTACGCCTGCATTGGGCAGTGCGGGCTTTCTTGTGGATTGTCACCGTGCCGGGGAACAAGGTGAAAGAGAAGCTAGAGCAATATCGTACCGCCCCGGAATCGGGTTCCATCATTGTCAAAGATGAAAGCGAGCAGTGGCAAGCCGTGGCACCCCTTCTGCACGGCGCCGATTCGGAGCCGGACTTAAAGGCGGTACGCCAGATGATCGACGCCGGCAGCGGTTACCCGCCCCACTGGCGCGGCGAACCGACGGATACCAACCTGGCGACGGCTACCGCTATGCAGGCGCCCACAGAGCGCCATTTGACGAGGCGACAAAATTATTTCATCTTTATGCTGCAAGATATTCTTTACCATGCCTATCAAAGGGCAGTCCAGGT
>JBDKUB010000161.1:0-5972 GCA_039679915.1 Anaerolineaceae bacterium | reverse complement strand
ATACTCTTCATGGAATTTCACCAGGATGTGGAGATGGGAGAACATGCTCATGCAAGCCAATGGGGAATCGTATTAGAAGGTCGCATCGATATGAGCATCGATGGTACTCAAAAATCTTTCTATAAAGGCGATCGTTATTTCATTCCTCAGGGAGTTCGGCATTCTGCCAAAATCTACGCCGGTTACGCTGATATTACTTTTTTCAACCAGAAAGACCGCTATTCAGTGAAATAACTACCTTGAAAACGACTTATCTCAATGCTATTGGGTATTTAAATTTATATAAATTTACTCTAACACCCAAAGCCAGGCATTGCTGAAATGACAATCGACAGAACCCGAGGTCGCATAGGCTAATAGCCCTACAGAACCATCGTTGTAAACAATATCATTAGATGAGTAAGCTGTCATCATCGCGTTGTAATCAGCATAAATTTTATTCACCGCTTCGCTATATTTGTCATATTCTTTTTGATATTCTTTCATGGCTTGTTTATAAGCGCTCTGAGCTTCTTTCAAATCTTTCCCGGTTAAATCGCTGGACGGCGGGGCAGGTTTTACGGGTTTCTCCGGTAAGATAGGTTCTTCGGGAGGGGGATCGGTGATATTTAACGCGCCTACCCAAATCGTATTCGAGAAGATATACACATTGTTATCCTTTACACCTAATGTCAAACGATTGGTTGTGCCATTTTCCCATTTGAAAGAAGGATCATAAGGGATAGCATAAAAAACCCGGGTATTGGCTATCTTACCCTTGGCTAAAGCATAAAAATCAATTCGACCGCCCGAGATGCGCGAAAGCACCACCCGGTATTCATCAGGGGCATCTTGATTATTATCGGAGCGAAAAGTAAAACCACAACCGGCGTTGCCGTACTCAGAATCCCAAGTTATATCCGCTGCCAGCAAGAAATCTTTAATTACCGGATCGCCTTCTTTATTCGACGATTGGCTGGCATGGTAGCCATCGGCCGTTAACGAAATTGGCTCATAAATCGCCCCAACATGCCCGTATGAAGGGCTGGCATTATATACCGGCAGCTCTTTATGAATAAGCGCAATCGCTTGTGCCGTTGCCTCTTTATCGACGTCTAAAGTCGCCTGAGTTGGTTGCAAGTCTTGAGCTGCTTGGGATGTCGGTGTAGCTGTCTTAGTAGCAGTCACGCTAGCACTTGGTACAGGTAATGTCGGGGTGAATGAGGTCACCTCTACGGGGGACGTTATAACCAATGTTCTTTGAAGGGGCTGGCAGGCAGTGACCAACCCTATCACAACCAATATGAGAGCTATCCTTCCAAAATGAGTGTAGAAGGAAATTCGTTTGAATAAAATATGTTTCATGACATGTATTCAGCAATCTTTAAATGTAAAATGGGTGACTTCCCAAACACCGCGTTATCTCATTGAATCACCCACAACCAGGCGTTGTTGAACTCACAATTGGAATAACCCGCGGAAGAATACGCCAATAATCCTACGAAGCCTTCCTCATAAACGCCCTCCATCGAACGGTATGCGTTAAGAACAGCAGCGTGTTCCTTAGTGATTTTTGTTACCTGCTCATCGTATTTACTAATATCTTCCTGATATTCTTCTAAAGCCTGCTGATAAGCTTTTTTGGCTTCTTTTAGATCATCACCGCTGAGATCACTGGAAGGCGGCGCAGGTTTGACTGGCTTCACAGGTAAAACGGGCTGTTGAGGTGGAGGGTCGGATAGATTCACTTCGACGACCAGGATTTTGTGAGAATATATTTTGATATTATTGCCTCGCACTACAATGGCTATGTGGTTGGTTGCCCCATTTTCCCAATCCAGTTCTGGGTCGAGCACATTGGCATAAAAATCTTTATAATTGGCCACTTTACCTTTCGAAAGAGCATTAAAGAAAATATGCCCATCGGTACTGCGGGTGAATACGATCATATATTGATTAGGCGCTTCTTTGTTGCCATCCGAACGCAGAGAAAAACCACACCCGGACATGCCATACGGTGTATCCCAGTTGATATCCGCTGCCAGAACGAAATCTTTTACCGAAAGATCGGCATAATCATTGACGGATTCGAAAACATGGAAACCATTAGATGAAACCGTCACCGGCTTATGCATCCACGCGACATAGCCTGAGGTGCTGTCTACACCATAAGCAGGGAGCTCAGCCAACACGGGAGCATTTAATGCCGCAGTAGCGCTGGCGATGGCATCTTCCGTGACTTTCAATACGAATTGGGTCGCTTCGGCTTCTCTGGCTTGCTGTGTCTGTGTGGCTGGCGCCTGCGCCGTTTCTAGCACCCATTGGGTGGCTTGCAAGTTGGCTTCGGTTGCGGTGGCTGTGGGAGGCGGCGCTTGGGTGGGCAGCACGAATATCGTAGGCGCTGGTGTAGATTGAGCTGTCTGGCAGGCAGAAAGCAGAAATAATAAAACAAGGATTATAGAAAATAACCTCCGAATGCCCCCAAAATTTCGCAGGGAAATAGTCCTATCTGATACAGTACCATTTTTCTTCATGGCTCCTCCAACATGGATGGTTTTATCCACCCCTGTTATCAATATTAAAAACCAGGGCTTCAAAATACGGTGCTCGATAATATATACCGGTTCCCATCGCCGATTAATTTTATCATCGATAACCCGCTCTCGAGTAATGACTGTGTTCATTCGTTCGATATCTGAGTGTGAATGACGGGTTTAATCCAACACATATGCTGAATTGTCGGTTTAACATAGAAAGAAATTTATTTATTGAATTATCACCTACGCAGGCGAAAAGACGAGCTTAATCAACAGCCTGGTTGAGTTCCATTTGATCACTTCTGATAATACGAATTGGTAAATAAATGTGATAACGATATCATATCGGATCTAATTATAGGCAAATCAACTCATTAAGTTAATTTTACAGGATATCCTGACTAGAGGATTTTATATAGAAAGGGCTTGAAATTTGGCGAATCTATCGAATATGAAGTGAATTACTGTTAATATATGCAGAATTCAAGCGTAATTTAGAGGGAATACCCAGTTTCTTCAAACGTTAAATCAATGGATGATTGCTTGACACAAGCAAGTTTAGAATATATAATATGTGAGACCGTTACCACAATTCGTATCAGAAAAGGATGGTTAACCTTTGGGCGTTACGATCCGAGATGTAGCAAAGAAAGCTGGTGTATCTGTTGCCACAGCCTCAAGGGTATTAGGAAATTATGGTTATGTAAGCGCTGAAACGAGCGAAATCGTGATGAGCGCAGCACACCAGTTGGGGTACCGACCGCATTCGTTGGCGAAAAGCCTGGTTACCGGCCGAACAAACATGGTAGGTTTTGTGGTGGGGGACATAGAGAATCCATTTTTTGCCAGTCTGGCAAAATGGATCAATGCGTCAATCTCGATCGAAGGGTACACAATGTTGGTGTACACAACCGATGAGAACGTCGATGAAGAAGCCAAAGGGGTGTATTCACTGATCGAGAAAAACGTTGATGGCATCATCATTGCCCCGGCTTCTATAAAGGAATATAAACATATATTGGACGCTAGGGATTCTGGCATTCCGGTGGTAGTGGTTGACCGCCCGAATCCGCATCTTGAAATCGATACGGTAGCCGTTGAGAACAACCAGAGTGTCTATGAGGCGATTCGGGAATTGATCAAACTGGGTCATCGTGAGATCGGTTTTTACAGTGACTCTTTAGAGATTGGCTCGAATTTGGAGCGGCTGGAAGGTTATAAGCGCGCTTTAACCGATGCAGGGATAGAGATCGATCCTCAGTTTATATACACTACTGGTTATTCGATACTGGATGGTTACCGCGGGGCAGTCTCAATCTTAAGTTCCTCCCAGCGTCCATCGGCGATCTTTACGGCAAATAATTTTATAACCACAGGTTTTCTCTTGGCTGCCAATGATATGAAACTGCTTATTCCAGAATATATTTCATTAATCGGTTTTGATGATCTGGAATGGTATAAGCTGAACTTGCCCCGTATCTCTGTGGTTTCCCAACCGCAGAAGCGTATCAGCCAGGTTGTTTCGCGGATTTTGATCAACCGCATGGGGGATAAGAACCGGCTCGCCCGTCCCGAAATTGTGAGATTACCAGGAAAATTGATCTTACGCGAGTCGACAGCACCAAACGTAAGACAAGAAGAGTTTACCTCTGACAAAATATCTATTGCACCAATTGCAGATGAACAAACCCCCACAAGTGAGGACTAGGTTAAATCATGAAGGCATTTATTTTCGAGCAACCAGGCAGCGGTAGTATTCGGGAAGTCGAATGGAAATCCCCGGGTTTCAAAGAAGTATTAATCAAAGTAAAGAGGTGTGGTATTTGCGGAACCGACCTGCGTATCTGGGCTGGAACAGAGCCAAGCGCAAGGAATGTGGTCTTGGGACACGAATATTCCGGAGAAGTCGTCGAGCTTGGCAGTGGAATTAGCAGGGTAAAAGTGGGTGATCGGGTGACCGTAGACCCGAATATAGCCTGCCAAACTTGTGAATTTTGTCTGACTGGAAAAGTAAATCTGTGTAGTAATTTGAAAGCATTGGGTGTGGATATCGACGGAGGCTTTGCGCAATATTGTGTTGTTCCGGAGACTCAACTTTATCCTATTCCAGATTATATGACCTGGGATGAAGCCGCTCTTGTCGAACCGGTGGCATGCGCTATCCACGGGATCAACTCGGCTGAGATAATACCAGGTGATACGGTGTTGATTATGGGCGGTGGACCAATAGGGTTGATCATGCTGCAATTAGCCAAATTACGCGGCGCTAGTCGGATCCTATTAAGCGAGATAACACCTAGCCGCAGGGATTTCGCCAGGCAGCTCGGAGCAGACAGCGTCATCGATCCTTCAAATTCTCCTCTAGCAGACGTAATACCTCCCGAGAATGCACCGGACGTGGTTATTGAATGTATCGGTAATCCATCGACTCAGGCTGAAGCGATTCGAATCGTGAAGCGTGGAGGAAGAGTAGTATTGTTCGGAGATGGACAATTAGATGCTACTTTTCCTGTTTCGTCCTACATATTTTATTACAAGAATTTAACCGTCCGGGGAGCTGCTCTCAATCCATACACCCATCTACCGGCATTGAAATTGCTGGCTGAAAAGAGGATTGCATCTTCACCCTTGATCAGCCGAATTATCCCTCTAGAGGAGCTAAAAGGTGTGTTGGAGAATGGATATATGGTTAGAGATATTAAAATCCTCGTCGCACCGAATGATTAATTTCCAACTAAACTGACTAGGCATGGATTGAATACGAGGAAAATGAATGTTGCGATTTGAAAATAAAGTCGTGTTAATAACTGGAGCAGCGGCAGGAATCGGGAAGCAAACCGCTCAGGATTTTGCCGATCAAGGCGCTCAATTAGCGCTTGCAGACCTCGATGAAACTGGCATAGATAAGGTTGCTCAGGAGTTAAGCGATCGGGGTGTGAAAGCTCAAGGTTATCAACTGGATGTTACTCAGGAAACCCAAGTTGCCGCAGTAGTCAAGCAGGTGTTAAAAGACTTTGGCAGAGTCGATATATTGGTTAATGATGCAGGTGTTTCGACCATGAATTGGTCCTGGGAGTTAACCGAAAAAGAGTGGGACTACAATATGGACGTCAATGCCAAAGGTTGTTGGCTGGTATGCAAATATATAGCGCCGGGTATGATCCAGGCGAAATCTGGAAAGATCGTCAATGTCGCTTCGATGGGGGGCTTGATCGGTGCGCCATTACTGGCGCATTACTGCGCATCGAAATTTGCTGTGGTGGGGTTTACGGAATCGCTGGCAAAAGAGCTAGCTCCGTATGGAATTAACGTCAATGCTGTCTGTCCGGGTTTTGTTAAAACCTCTATGCAAGACCGGGAAGTCATCTGGGAGGCTAAACTTCGTGGGATTGATAACCCAGAAGAGGTTAGAAAGGAGTATGTAAAGCTCACCCCTTTAGGAAGATTAAGTGCCCC
>JBDKUB010000315.1:0-9162 GCA_039679915.1 Anaerolineaceae bacterium | reverse complement strand
CGTTTTCTGCATGCTGATCGATTCTACTCGAATACGCGCAGAAACGGTATCGATGCCGATAAATAATATCAAAGACAAGATGATCGTCTCAATTAATTCCCGGATGAACCAACCAGCTTTTCTTTCTTCATGAAGGTCATCATCGGGTATGATCTCACTTCTATAGTATTCCATATTTTATTAATAACATAATTCTGATATTTTTTTTGTAAATATTTTATTAAGAGATGTTGAAAAACATTTTTAGGGGTCTTTTCATAATTACGTTTAGATGTCTCCCTTCGCTCGACATGACATTTATGACTTTTTAGACAGCCCCCATCTCGATAATTCGATAACTTAAGTCATCACTACAAATTTACTCACCCGACAGTTTTAATCATCCGTCATTGCGAGGGGCGTTTTTTGCCCCGAAGCAAACTTTAAATCATAGAAAATGATATGTTTTAGAAAGATTGCTTCATTCGCTTCGCTCTTTCGCAATGACAACTCGCAAACTGTCAGGTAGATAGCTACAAATAATCGAAATTATTTTGAATGGGTAGATTCCGCCGAAGGATCATTTCGCAGCAGTTGGACTGCATGAGGTAAAACTTCTAATATCGTTTGCAGATTTTCAACCGCTGCTTTGGGACTCCCCGGAAGATTGACAATCAATGAATTCCCCCGAATTCCCGATATACCTCTGGAAAGCATTCCATGGGGTGTTATTTTTAGACTAGCAGATCGCATCGCTTCTGACAACCCTGGCGCATTACGCTCGATTATCGCTAACGTGGCTTCTGGGGTAATGTCCCTCGGACTAAATCCGGTCCCCCCGCTTGTGACGATGACATCCAATTGACCCGAGTCGCACCACTCAATGAGTTTTGCCTTGATTAGCTCCATATCGTCAGGCAAGATATCTTTGATACAGACCTTCCATCCTGTATTCTGGATCAAACTTTCCAAAGCGGGACCGGAGAGATCGTCCCTTTCTCCAGCCCAGGAACGGTCAGAAATGGTTAATATCGCGAAGCGAATCGACATGGTTCTATAAATCTTTTCCTAAAATATACTCTTCCATTTTTTTCCATCCCCTCTTTTCATAAAAATGGATTGCCTCTTCATTATCGCGTGTAACCAAAAGGTAATATCGAATACAACCTTTCTCGCGCAATCGTCGCTCTAGCTCCTCCACTAACATGCTGCCAATGCCATTCTTTCGATGCTCCTCTTGCACTGCCAGATGATACATCAAACCTCGCCGTCCATCAAACCCGCCCATAACCGTGGCTATAATCTTTCCATCTTTCTCTACAACCATGAACAGGTCTGGATCGCGGGTGATTTTTTTTTGAATTTCTTCGGGTTCATCCGATTTTCTCAGATGTATTCCAGGACCGGCTTGAGACCACAATTCATAAACCGAATCATAATCATCGGGAAATTGAAAATTACGAATAGTTATAGGCACGGTCAATCGTCCTCTTGTCCCACCAGTTTTTTCCATTGCCCATGAATTCCATCCTCGGTCACACCAAAGTAAAAACGGTATCCTGAACCTGTGCGCTGGATGAAATCATAACGTTCTTTATTATCTTGTTTATAGCGCCGGATCAATCCGAAATTTCCCTGCCATTCGACTTTTACTTTAGAAATATCCTCCGGAAGGTTTGCATGGCTGATGATGGCATAATGCCATAATTTCCGGGCGGATTTTTGGGTTACATTTTTAACAACATTTCCGTTGCGCAAATCCCGCATGGTATAAGCCGGCAAGTCAGTTAAATTATCGACCGCAACGACTTCTACACCCGTTCGAGGAGGCCCTTCCTGATCATCTTCCCCTACCGGTTGTTCCATTAACGCCAGATTTTCCGGGCTGTGTGAATCGAACGGTTCCGGAACAGGCGCGAGGGAAGGCATTCCCCGTTTCACCAATTCCACAATTTCATCCCGAACTGCCATACTGGTCTCAGCTTCAGCCCGAACATATATCTTGCTTTGGTCGACCGCATAAGGGGGCTCCTCTCCCCGCGGCACCAATACGCGGATGATTTTCTTTCCACCCACATCATGCACGTCCAATGTACATTGAAGCAATGGGCTTATTCGATCGCTTATCTCTTTTTCTAAAGACGCCATGGATTGTTCAGGATCCAATATCCCTACGACCGGTTTTTGTGGATTATCGCTGATCCCAATATATAGCGTACCCCCATTGGTGTTCGCGAAAGCACAGATATCCGCCAAAACCGCATAGCGCTTACCGCCTCGCACACTCATGCTTTCATGGAAAGCCTGGACGATATTGGCACCTTCTTCCCTGGCTGCCCGGATAAAATCGTATGCCGGTTCTTCTGTATGGCGATGAGGGCGGGTGCGGGAGAAATCATGGCTGGTAAAAAGCTCATATAATGCCTCGAAGCTCACGTCGGGTAAAAGAACATCGGTTGCCCGATCCCCCACCCCCAAATTCTTTTTATGCAACGGGTCAAGGTATAGACGATGAGAATCTGAGCTCTGAATACAATGCATACGTCGTGGATATTCAGGCTTTGTGCCGTTGAAGAACGCGGCTGTCGAACGGCTTCCCCGCTGATCAAGATCCGTCACTTCCAGGGCATGTAGATTTTTATCCTGAGTGTAGGCAATTTTGGTTTGCCCGCCGATCGGAAAACCGCGCATGGCAACCCCATTATTCGAATTAGCATGTGCTGCAATGACCAATCCACCTGCTTCAGCAATGATCCGGTATGCTGAGAGAACATCGGTCGATGCACCAATCGTTGCTGCACCAATATCCAATTGGTCGGTCGGTATTCGCAGGTCGATCAATAAATGTTCGATCTCACGCACTGGTTTTTCAGGCGAGAATAAGGCTAATATATGAAACCCAAATGTGGCAGTAAATTCGAAACCCGGTAAAACCAGGGTTTTTTGTAACAACCGCCGATATTCCCTCAATAAATTATTTTCTTCTGGCAGCAATCGATTCAATTTCTCCAACAATTCAAGCTGTTGGATTTCTTCCTGCATCCGTTTATATCCAGCCACCGTATTATGATCGGTTATACCGATGATAGCGATGTTCCTCGCTTCAGCGCGGTATAACAAATCGATAAATTTTACATCCATCTGCTGGTAATCACTCGAGGCAGGTGTGTGGTTATGTAAATCCACCATACACCATTGCATCGAGCTTCTACTCTTCTTTTTTCCCACAATAATCTCGCTTTTCTTAGTTGATTAATAATATGAAAAATTAATAAAATGCCGGTTAGTCAAATCTTATTCTACGAAATGATTTAATTCTTTCATTTCCCAACCCCACCTTGGGGCAGTCCAAAAAGTCATATATGTCATGTCGAGCGAAGCGAGACATCTTAGTATATGTATGAAAAGACCTCTCGCTTCGCTCGAGGTGACAGCCTTCTTTTAGGACAGCCCCTGAGGGTGAGGTTATATAAATCAAGAAAATCCGAAATATAAAATTCATGCTTGACAAATCATTGCTAGATCGCTGATAAACTTTTGATTTGCGCAATCAAATCTTCCGGAGTGAAAGGCTTCATAATGAAACCATTTGCGCCCCCTTGAATGCATTCATCGGTCAAATCCATTCCAGAAGACATAAGTACTTTTACTTCATTCAGTACCGAGTTATTTCGGATTAGTTTAAGAACATCCATCCCATTTTTATTGCCGATATGTACATCCATAAAAATAATATCGGGAAGTTCGCGTTCCAAAACAGCTATAATGCCTTCGTTTTCTCCGCAGCCGTTATCTTCGAAAACCTGGTAACCTTCCAGTTGAAGCAAAGCGCCTAACAAAAAGCGCATCGAATTATCATCTTCAATGATCATTATTTTAGGCATTTTTTCTCTCTTTTGTTTTCTTTTCGTTTGATGGAGTCTTAGTTGTTCTGGCTTTCTTCGGGGGTTCCAAAGCTGCTTCCAGGACATCCTCTACTCGTTCGGCAAAAACGAAGTTCATCGATTTGCGTACTTCTTCGGGTAAATCTTCCAGGTCTTCCTTATTGCGGGCAGGTAAAATGACGGTTTTCAAACCTGAACGGTGAGCCGCTAATATTTTTTCTTTGATGCCTCCCACCGGTAATACCTGCCCTCGAAGCGTGATTTCACCAGTCATGCCAACATCCGCTCGGACTGGCCGGCCGGAAATCAAGGATACCAGCGCTGTAACCATGGTGACGCCCGCTGAAGGACCATCTTTAGGTTGCGCACCGGCAGGAACATGAATATGGAAATCGGATTTCTCGAAGAAATCTTTGTCTAAACCCAAACTATCAGCCCGAGACCGCACATAAGATAAAGCTGCTTGAGCCGATTCCTGCATGACATTCCCCAGCGAACCCGTGATTTGAAAGCCCTTGGAGCCCGGCATCCGCGTGGCTTCGATGAATAAGATATCTCCACCTACCGCTGTCCAGGCTAACCCGGTGGCAACCCCCGGTATAGAAGTCCTTGAAGCAATTTCATCAGTGCCGTAATAACGAGGGTGCCCAAGGTACTCACGCAGATTATCGGCTGTAATTTCTAATCTTTGTACACCATCTTCAGCAATCTTCATGACCACTTTTCTGCAAACTGACCCGATTTCTCTTTCAAGATTCCGCACCCCAGCTTCACGGGTATATGAACGAATAATCCTTTCTAAGGCGCCTTGAGTAAAAGTTATCTCTTCAGGGCGTAATCCATTTTCCTTGATTTGGCGGGGAATGAGATACTGGGTAGCAATAGCAATCTTCTCCCCTTCGGTATAACCGGATAAGTGGATGACTTCCATGCGGTCTTTTAATGGATCAGGAATTGTATCTAACAAATTAGCAGTGGTAATGAACATTACTTGAGACAAATCGAATGAGACTTCCAGGTAGTGGTCTCTGAATTCTGAGTTTTGCTCCGGGTCGAGCACTTCCAACAAAGCCGAGGCGGGGTCGCCATGAAAATCGAAAACCAATTTGTCCACTTCGTCCAGCATAAAGACCGGATTGCGCGATTCTGCCCGCCGTAAAGCTTGCAGTATCCGACCGGGCATCGCCCCAATATATGTGCGGCGGTGACCGCGTATTTCCGCTTCATCACGCATACCACCCAAAGAAATGCGTATGAATTTCCGCCCCATTGCCCTGGCAATCGATTTTCCTAATGAAGTCTTACCCACCCCAGGCGGTCCGACGAAACATAAAATAACGCCCTCACGGACACGGCGGATTTCATCTTCCACTTCAGAGGAGATTTCACCAGAGCGTTCTTGTTTCAACTTTCGTACCGCTAAATATTCTAAGATGCGGTCTTTTACATCCTCCAGACCATAATGATCCTGATCTAATACTTCGCGAGCATGTTTAATATCCAAATTATCGGGTGTAATAATCGACCAGGGTAAAGAGACCAGCCAATCCAAATAAGTTCTAATCACACTGTATTCTGCCGCAGCAGTGGGTAGGCGCGACAAACGTTCCAATTCCCGGTAGGCTTGCTTTTCAGCCTCTTCCGGCATTTTAGCTTTTTCGATTTTTTTACGGAATTCTTCTACCTCGACAGCTTGCTCATCTGCCTCGCCTAATTCCTTCTGAATGGCTTTTAACTGCTCGCGCAGAAAATAATCCCGTTGTACTTTTTCGATTTCAGAGCGAGCTTCATTTTGGACTTTCTGCCCGATCTCTAGAACCTCTACTTCTCGAACCAGGATATTGATCAATTTATGAAGTTTTGCTGAAACCGAATCGATTTCAAGAATTTCTTGCGCATCCGCCAAATCCATCCTTTGGAAGTTGGCTACGGTATAGACTGTTTGCAGAGGATCTTCCAAGGATAATACCGAGGCGACCAATTCTCTGGGAATGCTGGGAATCATTTCAGCAATATGCTCGAATTGGCTGCGAACATTGCGTGCCAAAGCTTCGATTTCCGTCCCCTCTTCAATTGTTTCGGGAATTAACGTAATGTTGGCTTTTAGATAGGGGTCTTTTTGTACATATTCACCCACCCGAAACCGGGCTATTCCCTGCACAACCAGGCGAATCGTATTGTCGGGGGCGCGAAACAAACGATGCACGATAGCAACCGTTCCCACTTCGTATAAGTCTTTCGGTTCGGCAAGTTCGACCTCAGGGTTGCGCGAGGCAATCAACCCAATCAACCGATCTTCGCTGGCAACAACATCATCCACCAGGCGAATCGATCTGGGTTGCCCCACTGTAAGGGGCACCGCGGTCTGAGGGTAAACCACTAATCCACGCAATGGCAATATCGGTAACACCGTAGGGATTTGGGAAGATAGCTCTTCATTGTCCTTCGCCGGTTCATTCTCTTTATTTTCTTGTACCAATTGGGGAATGATCGGTTTAAATAATAACTCTTCCAAGGCTAATTCATCCTGATCAAATAGAGACAATATATCTAAAATATTAGAATTCCATCGGGAAGCAGGCATATCGATTACCCAAACTCATTCTTCAACCTGGACATGGTGCCGTTTGGCTTTGGGGAGCACTATCCGTAAAAACCCTGCTTGATATACAGCTTCGATCTTTTCAGTATCCACCTGATAAGGTAATTCCACGTCCGAGATAAATTCACCGAAACGAATCTCCATCTGATGGTAAGCTCGTTTTTCAGGATTATCCGCTCGAACACCCCGTACGACCAAATTGCGGTCGTTCAATAATATCGAAAAATCTGTATCCCGCATACCGGCGATCTCGATCCGTACAATAATGGTATCATCGATCTCATAGACATCGGTTGCCGGGCGCCAAATATGCGATTTGATTGTCAATCGCCATGGCTGGGCTTGATATCCAGAATCGTTTATACTTTCGATAACGTATAAATGAGGGATATGTGAATCCGGTTTAAAAATAACTTCGACCATTTCAGCTTCTCCTAACTATTCGTGGAGAATATCCGCAAACTGACCATTGATGGTTTTACTACTTCGTGAGTGCTCTTTTCGCTGCCTCCAACACCTGGTCATATTTCGGTTCTTGACCCAATTCTGGCAAATAATCCACATAGGTAATCCGCTCGTCGCGGTCTACAACAAAAATGGCTCTTCGAAAGATGCGTAATTCCTTTATTAATACACCATACTTTTCGCCAAATTCAGCTTTCAAATGATCTGATAAAGTAATCACTTTATCCACACCTGCTGATGCGCACCAAGTCGCCAGAGTAAACGGTAAATCCATACTCACCATGATTATAACGATATTCTCACCCAATGCGGCTGCTTCTTGATTAAAGCGGCGAGTTTCAATGTCACATACCGGCGTGCTGAATGACGGAAGCGAGCCAATAATTTTAACTTTATTTTTCGCTTCATCGGGGAAAGCAAAGTTCGACCAATCCATTTTTTGAGCGGTAAACGCCGGTGCGGATTGATTTACCGATAAATCTGCTCCTACAACCGTCATATCTTGATTATTAAATTTAATCAGACCTTTACGTTCCATTTTTTCCTTCCTTTATGGAAAACCTATAAATGACATACAACCATTATCACATTCTAGCGCCCCTGGTGAGACTCGAACTCACAACCATCGGATTAGAAGTCCGGTGCTCTATCCATTGAGCTACAGGGGCTGGATGTCAATCCTGACAGGGTCTTATACCTTTATACACTTGACCACTCGCGAGTGTTTTAATGATAATTTCCGGTGGACGTCCTAAACGTTCACCTAATTCTATCGAACTCATGGGGGTATTGCCATTTGCCAAAAATATACGAAAGACCGAATCGACTAAAGATGAATGTTGACCGATAAATCCTGGCTGCTTGGCGCAATGGGTTATCAATACATGTTGCAATCCGTCCACACATTGAACCTCAGCCGTGTTGGGGTCGACCCAATCAATTTTTTCATCTAAATTCAATTCATTGAATGTTTCTTGATGTTCTTGACATAAATTGCTCTTTAAATAAACGCGCCAGTTACAATCGTTTTTCTGCCACCAATCGAAATCGATATGAAAACGGGTATTAATCGTTGGTTTTACCAGGCTGGACCGTTTCAGTTCACCCAATTCGTTTCTCCCAAATTTATCCCATTCAACCAGCACCTTCCGTATCGTTGAACCGGAAATGTAAATCTCCAACATGAACAAACCAAGGTCGAGATGCCAATAATTCTAATATCGGTCCAGGCGGGCAGCGTTTGATCACATTCAACGCAGTATACAGCTCGCTTGCATGTACATGGCTTTGTGGATTTAACTTCGTTAATTCGCGGACTACACTTACCACGGTCTTCTCGAAAGGCGGGCGTTCCTTCTGCATCTGTTCCCAAATTTGATCGATTGCATTAATATCCGGGACGACTACTGCCATACGCTCATCCACCGATGAGCTGATGGGTTGTTTTAGCATGGCAAAAACAATCCCGCCATCCGAACCCACCAAAACGGTTCGCACCCATTCTCTGGTGGGACGTTTCGGGTCGCAGCGAACGATTACTTCACCCGCTTTCTGACCTTTGCGGATATGAACAATACTGCCTGGGATCAATCCGTATTTCTCATACCAGCTTTTCAAACCGAAAACATACCGTTTATTCCTTACCACCCAGGCAGGGAATTTTTCATTGGTCAAACCATCCACAATCGTAAACCGTATTCGCGGCGATTCATATGCCGTTGGAAACAGATGGCTGGTCCTGGCAGATAATGGCAGACTACCCATTCGCCAATGCGGGAAAATCAAACGGATATCCACTTCACTGAGATGATGATATTTCACTTGGGAAGGTGATAGCTCATCATCTAATTCACCTTCCAAAGCTAGCATTTCATCATTCAGCTTCTCACGATCATAATCCATTCCGGGGTAGCGTAAAAATATGGGCGGGTCTTTAACCTCTTCCGGTTCCAAACGTTTTAAGAACCACAGCACATCTCCTGAAGGGCCTACTTCATCAAAACGTGCATCTTCTTGAAGCGCAAAGTCCATGGAAAACTCTAATAATTTTGAGTTGACATTGGTAGATAAATCCAACTGCTGGAGTAATGCAGATGTGGGTAATGGGCCGCCTCCCGCCATATCCAATACCGCTTCAGCAAGGTTCAAATGACCCATGTTTATATCGACCAACAAGGCTCGTGGAAACCAACGACCTGCGATATACACAAAATCTTCGTTCTTTTCCAAACC
>JBDKUB010000563.1:0-2133 GCA_039679915.1 Anaerolineaceae bacterium | reverse complement strand
GTGACCACAACCCGCCAGGCAGTGGTCGAAATCCTGGCAGGCAGTCGGCGTGCTATATCTCCTTTGGAAATCTACGATCTTTGCCGCTCCAAATATAAGAATATGGGGTTGGTTACCGTCTACCGTACCATCGAAAAGCTGGAGGAGCTTGGATTGATTCAGCGAGTTCACCAACCCTCCGGCTGCCAGGCATTTATCGCCGCCGCGGATGGTCATCAGCATCTGTTGATATGTCAAAGTTGCGGCTTGGTGACATTTTTTAGTGGAGAAAATGAAGCCATGCAAGGATTGATGGACGAGGTCAGCGTTCAGAGCGGTTACCGAATCGAGGGCCATTGGCTGCAATTGTTCGGATACTGTGCCAATTGCCGCGAAAACAGTCTACAAGACCATCATATCGATAGATAAGAATCTCATTAAGCCTTGCCCTGCTCATCTTGACGCCCCATCCGCGGGGATGTTATCATCGAATTATGTATTTAAGAGGAAGTAAATGGAGCATGGCGCGTCGTCCCAAAAAGCGCACCAATCCTTGGCGGGTCATTTTATTGTTGATCCTGATTGGGATTGCTTTGTATTTCAACCAGGTGGTCGTTCCTGCCACACCGCCCCTGTTTGTCCCGACTCCCACTGTCACACGCAGCCCGGAATCTTTTGTAAACGAAGCGGAACAGTATTTTGCGCAAGGCAAGCTCTCGCAAGCGATAACTTCTTATGAAAACGCAATTGCCTCCGATCCGAACAACCCTGCCAATTTCGTTACCCTGGCGCGCATTCAAGTTTTTTCAGGAGAGTATGAGGATGCTGTCACCAACGCCCAAAATGCGTTGTTGAAGAATCCCGATAATCCCCTGGCACATGCAGTCTATGGATGGGCGTTGAGTTTTACTGGCGATTACCTTTCAGCCGAAGCTGAGATTAAAAAAGCTCTTGAGCTAGATCCTAATAGTGCTTTAGCTCACGCTTATTATGCAGAATTGCTAATTAACCAAGGAGATGTGGAAGACCTCGAACAGGCTATCGAACAATCTCGGATAGCGCGTGATCTTGACCCTAATTTACTCGAAGTGCACCGGGCGCGCGGATTGGTATTACTCAGCACAGGTGAAGAAAATATACCCGAAGCCATCAATGAATTCAAAGCAGCCATCGCCATCAATGATAAGATTGCCGATATCCATCTAAACCTGGGATATGCTTATCGATTGCAAGGTGAGAATGATCTGGCAGTGGAGGAACTGCTCACGGCTTACGCTTTGAATCCGAACGATTCTGCTGCTCTAACGGAGGCTTCCCTAGCATACGCCAACGAAGGTCAATATGGCAAAGCTGCCCAACATGCCGAACAGGCGGTGAGCGTCGATCCTAGCAATCCGAAATTGCACGGCAATTTAGGGGTGATGTATTACCGCAATCAAGAATTTGGTAAAGCGATACCGGAACTCGAGCTGGCTGTGCGAGGGGGTACCACAGCTGATGGCGTAGCGGTTCAAGGGATGCCTCTCGATTACGGCACGTCAGCCCAATTCTATTGGTTTTTGGGGTTTGCCCTAGCAAAGAACAATCGCTGCGGCGAAGCCATTCCCATATTTCAAGCATTATTGACCGGCGTACCCGATTATGAATTAGCCGTCGAGAACGCTAATGCTGGACTGGATTTATGCAAAGAATCACTCGGCACCCCTGTAGCGGAAGAAACCGCAGAGTCATCGGAAACGCCGGCGGTCACTGAAGAAGCCGTTCCCTCACCATGAAATCTGAATCGGGTCAACCATTAGTAGGAAGGTTGCCGACTTTCCGTCCGGCAAAACGCCCTAATGCCTTACGCTTGATGGTTTTGGTCATCTTGATTTTAGGAGGCGTATGGATATTGATGGGAATTCAGAAGGGGGAGATCGTTTCACCCTACAAACCCACGCCGACCCCCACCCGTCTGGCAGAATCGTATATCGAAGAGGCGGAAGCATATTTTCAAGCTGGGAAGCTGGATGACCCCGACCCGCCTGTCCCAACCCCGCCCCGCTATGATGCCATCGACACTTATCAGCGCGCCCTGGAAATCGACCCTAAAAACGCCCAGGCTTGGGCAAACTTGGCTCGCATTCAAACATATTCGTCGAGCCTGCTTAGCAA
>JBDKUB010000215.1:0-3679 GCA_039679915.1 Anaerolineaceae bacterium | reverse complement strand
AATTTCTCATCAGGCGCAGGTCACTATCCGTGCGCCGCAATCGATCTGGACGAAATTGAATTCGAATCCTGATCTTGTCAAAGCCTGGATCGATCTGGCAGGGATTGGGGCAGGTAGTCATTCTGTTCCTGTGAAAGTTCAAATTGGCGTCAATCCGAATCAGGTGATCAAAGTCGATCCAGATGAAATCAACGTCATATTGGAACCGTTGATCAGTAAAACGTTTCCAGTGGAAATGATCGTCAGCGGGGAGCCTGCTTTAGGATACCGAATAGGCAGCAGCAGTACATCACCAAGTCAAGTCAAGGTATCTGGGGCAGAATCTCAGGTTAATAAAGTAATCGGTGTGGTTTGCCGGCTTGATATCAGCGGTGCCAGCGAGCCGATTCAAAAGAATATATCCGTTGAAGCCGTAGGTGAGAATGACGAGGTTGTTTCTGACGTCAAGATTTCTCCCAGTACCGTGCAGGTCAATCAGCAGATTTCATTGTTGGGTGGATACCGCAATGTTGTCGTGAAAGTGGTCACCACTGGCGAAGTAGCTGAAGGATATTGGCTGACCAATATTTCAGTCTCTCCGCCGAATGTAACCGTTTTTTCTTCAGATCCACAATTAGTGGATGAAATTCCTGGATATGTCGAAACAAAACCAGTGGATTTAACCGGTTTGAGTGATGACGTGGATATCCGTGCTACACTAAATCTTCCCCAAGATGTCACATTGGCGGGAGAAGAAAGTGTATTAATACGGCTCAGTATTGCTGCTTTAGAGGGGAGTTTACCCATAACCTTACCGGTCGAGGTGGTTGGATTATCTCCGGAATTATCTGCTCAGATATCACCGGAGACTGTGGATGTATTGATTACGGGACCACTCCCGTTGATCAACAGTCTGACGCCGGGTGGTATCCGGGTATCGGTCGATTTAACCGGAATGAAACCGGGCACGTATCAGGTCGTTCCGACAGTAGACTTGCTGCCAAATCAACTCGAGGTTGCTTCGATCATGCCGCAAAATTTGGAAGTGACAATTACGGTTGCAACTACCCCAACAATCACGATCGTCCCTACCAAAACGCCTACGCCAGTTTTGCCTACGCTTACTGCGACGGTTCATCGAAACAAACCGGTTGTTGAACCATAAAATGTCAAAGCCCGTTGTTGCCTTGGTGGGACGTCCCAATGTAGGTAAAAGCACCCTGTTCAATCGACTGGCAGGTGAAAGATTGGCGGTTGTCGACGAAACACCCGGTACAACCCGCGATCGATTGATGGCAGAAGCCGAATGGGCAGGCTATATTTTTGATGTTGTCGATACCGGGGGAATCGATCCAACCCAAATGAAATCGGCAGCCGGGAAGAAACCTTTATCGATTGGGTCAGCAGATTTTATTTCCGAGATTCGAGCACAAGCTGAAGTTGCTATTCGTGACGCGGATGCCGTATTATTTATTACCGATGCGGAAAGCGGTGTGACCGCTGCCGACCGCGAGGTAGCAGAAATATTAAGGCGCAATCAACAAATACGAGAGAACCAGGTTTGGCCTCCGGTCTTGTTGGTGGTGAACAAATCGGATAGTGAAGCAAGGCGCTTGCAGGCTGTCCAATTTTATGAATTGGGTTTGGGTGACCCTTATCCTATATCGGCATTACATGGAACCGGGACGGGTGATTTATTAGACGCCTTGGTGGCAACTTTTGAAACTAAAGGGGAAGAGGAAGAAGACGAATCGGTAAAGATTGCTATTGTCGGCAAACCGAATGTGGGAAAATCCAGCTTGCTGAATAAGCTGGTCGGAGAGGAACGTGCCATTGTCAGTCCAATCCCCGGTACAACCCGGGATGCAGTGGATACTCATTTTGTATACAATGATATCCCGATTACCTTGATCGATACCGCCGGTATTCGCCGGAGAGGTAAGATCGAGCCAGGTGTGGAAAAATATAGTGTTCTGCGTGCTTTAAAGGCAATAGAACGGGCAGATGTCGGGATTTTGGTTACAGATGCCACCAGCGGATTGACGGCTCAGGATGCACATATTGCCGGTTTTATCTTGGATTCGTGGAAAAGCGCCGTAGTAATCGTCAATAAATGGGATGCAATCGAGAAGGATACGCATACCATGGATCAATACACAAACCATATACGCCAGACTCTAAACTTCATGGATTACACGCCCATTCTATTCATATCCGCAAAAACAGGCCAAAGGGTAGAACAAGTGCTTCCGATAGCATTACGTGTGCAGGAGGAACGTCTGGTGAGGCTTTCCACATCGCAGATCAATCAAATCATGCAGAACGCGCAACATCAACACCCGGCACCGTCTCATGCTGGCAAGCAATTGAAAATATATTACGGCACGCAGGTGCGTAATGACCCACCCACATTTTTATTGTATGTCAATGACCCCAAATTAGGGCATTTTTCGTATTTACGGTATTTGGAAAATTGCATCCGCCGAGAATATAATTATATCGGCACACCCATAAGAATCGTGATGAAAGCAAGGCGGTGAATTGGATAATACCTAACTGAGATACCTCACTTCAAAACCATTTTGATTACCTTCTTGGTATAACTGGGTTAATAAATGCTCATGTTTTTGCGTAAATATTTTACCTAAATTTTTATATTCGGAAGATAGTTTTAAAACCGGTACTGGTTCATAATTATTATCATTTAGTGTTAATTCAGAAATATTAGAAAATAAAGACATTTTTATTAATCCTTCTTTTATATCTGATAGAGCTGGAAATACAGACCTTTTGGTGTGTTTAGCTTCTACTAATAATAATTTCTCCTCTTCGAAAATTGCCTCATCCACTGTAAGAAAATATTCTCCGCCAAGATAATTTGTGATAGTAATTTTAGCCTTTTCACCCTCAGTTTTTTCTTTGGGCTGCTCTGTCATTGATTCGCTATTTTGAGCTATGCTCGCCCGGTTTCTAGAATTAGTGATGAAGTTACTCATGCTATCTTTAACATTTTGTAACCATTGATTTACACTCTGGTTAGAATGCATGGGTATTCCAGTTTTTTGTGAAATTTCACGATATGCCAATAATGCTTTTTCGCCGACGTCTGATATTGTTTTTGCCTGGTTTAAATTCCAGTGTAAAGCGTCAGATTTATAAATAATAAGGTCTTCTAAGTGATTTTTAGTATGAGCTGTATTGAAACGTTGATGAGTTATTTTTTGAGAATCTCTCTTACTAGGATGAGCATAATCGTAAAATGATATGATTAAATATATACCTAATAAACTCATTAGAGAAATAGTATCCCACTGGATATAATCTCTATCTCCACCTATACCCTCATCTTTGAAAACGGGGATTATCGTTACTTTTTTACCACCAAAAGATAGAGTATCATACACTCTTGCTAATGGATAAGTACGAGTCCGTTTAGCTGAAACCCACCAACTTATCGCTATTTTATTAAGGTCATTGAATTTACATAAATAACTCGAATATTTCTGTAAATTATTATCAAGATCGGAATAATCAATTTCATTTAGCTGTTTACATAATGAAGGTTTATATTTTATTCCTGTAATTTTTGCTTTGAGATTTAGCATTATTTGCCCCATTCTTCGATAGGTATTTATATTCGCCGTTATCTCTTTTGATTATTTCGAGCGTATCGTTTTGTCCGAAAAAAGATCTGTTTTTG
>JBDKUB010000084.1:0-1999 GCA_039679915.1 Anaerolineaceae bacterium | reverse complement strand
AAAACCGTAATCTTTTGATGGACCGGATAGCGATGTTCTCCGGGGTAGATCACCCAAATATGATCCAGGTTTAAATTATCCAACGCGATCCGCATCGAATTGGTTATTTGAGGGGCTTCGTTGAATTTTATCTCTACACCTACTTTCTTTCCCCCAGATGGAAACAATAGATCGATTTCTGCACCATTATAAGTTGCCCAATAAAAGGTCGAAGCAGGTCGAACGACAGAAAAAATCTGCTCTAAGACATATCCTTCCCAAGAAGCACCCACTTTTGGATGACCTAACAAATTATGATAATCCGTAATACCTAACAGGCTATGAAATAGACCTGAATCCCGGAAATATATCTTAGGCGCTTTAACCTGACGCTTGCCTATATTTTCAAACCATGGCTGTAATTGGCGGATCATGTATGTTCCCGTCAATATATCCAGATATGAACGTACTGTTTTATCGGAAACGCCCATCGATCGCGCCAATTCAGAAGCATTCCAGGTTTGCCCATGGTAATGAGCAAGCATCGTCCAAAATCGGCGCATAGCAACAGAAGGAATAGAAAAACCCAACTGAGGGATATCCCGCTCTAAAAAAGTGCGAATAAACCCCTCCCGCCACGCCAAGCTGTCTTCAAGCGATGGTGCTAAGTATGAAGGTGGATATCCCCCTTTCAACCAATGCTCGTTTACATTTGCTTCACCAATTTCGAATAAGTCAAATCCAGATAGCTCTATGAACTCAACTCGCCCAGCCAGTGTTTCGGATGCATTTTTTATCAATTCGGGTGAAGCGCTTCCTAAAATCATAAAACGCGCCCGGTTATCCGGTCGGTCGACCAATACGCGTAATACGTTGAACAGCTCGGGCATTTTTTGGATCTCATCCAAGACGATCAAGCCATCCAAAATGCCCAGGACCAATTCCGGATTTTGCAACCTGCGAACATCCGGAATGGATTCGAGATCAAAAAAAGTCGCTTGCTTTCCCTTGCAAAAAACTCGTGCAAGGGTGGTTTTCCCGCATTGCCGGGAGCCTAATATCGCTACAATGGGAGAACGCTGAATTGCCACTTCTAATCGAGCAAGATAAGCACGTCTTTCAATCATATGATGATTTTACCATGAATATTCGGAGTTTAATTCCGAATATTCATGGTAAATTGAAACCTCAGTTAAAAGTATGAGCCATTAACCAGCCAGATAACCGAAAACAGAAAACTGTTGACTGACAACTGATAACTTACAATTTATGGCTCCCCTTCTCCCAACATCGCATATAACATCACCCCCGTCGCTACCGCAAGATTCAACGAGCTGGCTCTCCCTTTCATGGGTATAGAAACCATCTTTTCACAAAGCGATGACTGTTCTTGGGTCAATCCTTTTTGCTCGCTGCCCATCAATAAGATTGCAGGCTGTGGATAGGGTGTCCCCTCTCGATAATCTTGGCGGGCATGAGCAGAAGTGCCCACCACATGATAGCCATATTGCATAACCCATTCCCTGAATTCATCGAAGGTCGCTTCTACCACCGGTCGCCAAAAAAGCGTTCCCATACTGGCGCGCACGGCATGGCTATGGAATGGATCGGCACCGCCATCCAGTAAGATCAATCCATCAGCGTTGACTGCATCGATGGTACGCATAATCGTGCCGATGTTCCCTGCATCTTGAGCTGCAACCAACGCCACACCCCAATTAAAATTATGTGGGTTTAATGAAGATAACGGATAAACCTTTCGTTCAACTACCGCCAGAATACCTTGGGGGTTCTCCTTTTCAGCCACCGAAATAAATACATAATCCGACATCGGAAAGCAGGCAATCCCGAGTGTGTCTGCCGTTTTAATAAGCTTGCCAGCAAAATCTCCCTTTAATAATTCAGGGGCATAATACACAGAATGAACCGAAATCCCTTTTCCTGCTTGCATGGCTTCGATAGCTTCACCCACATGATGAATGCCTTCTACAATAAAAAAGCCGCTGATGCGGCTGCTTTT
>JBDKUB010000036.1:0-2745 GCA_039679915.1 Anaerolineaceae bacterium | reverse complement strand
ATCCATCATATTATCAATGTGTTGAATAAAATATATTATTCGAGCACTTGATTTAGAGAGCTATTATACTCTTATTGCTAATATTTCATAGAGGCGCGCAAAGAGGTTTTTTTATTTTCGAGTTATTTCTTCCCCCTTCTCCTTCATCACCGGCAGCTCGATGAAAAACGTTGTGCCTTTGCCTATTACGCTGGTCGCCCAAATTTTACCCCCGTGCTCATCGACGATCGATTTGGAAATGGATAATCCCAACCCGCTACCATGGGATGGCCCATAGCGAGGGCGGGTGGCTTCTGCGCGGTAGAAGCGCTCGAAGATATGGGGTAATTGTGCCTGTGGAATTCCAAAACCGGTATCTCTGACAGAGAACTGGATGGTATTTGCCTGTTACCCTTCGTGTAAAGTGATGTAAATATTCCCGCTATGCGAGGTATATTTGATCGCATTGTCTACCAGGTTGTATAACATGCGCCGTAATTGGTCTTCTGCTCCTAGAACTGGCGGCAGCCCTTCTTCCACCTCACTGTGAATGGTGATGTTGGACTTTTCAGCGCGCGCTTTCATTGTATCCTGCACATCGTAAACGATGTTACTCATATCTACAATCGTGTACTGGCAGTCGGTTAAGCCCGATTCGAGCCGCGAGAGATCCAGCATATCGCTCACCATAAGAGAAAGGCGATCGACTTCTCCTTCCACTTCCGCCAAAAAGCGGTTGGCAACCTCCGGTTCATCGATAGCGCCGCTGCGCAATGCCTCGATACGTAGTTTAATCACGGTCAGCGGCGTACGCAATTCGTGGCTGGCATTAGCAACGAAACTGCGCAGTTCGGCAACCTGAATTTGCAGCCGTTCTGCCATTTGATTGAATGCCTGTCCTAAATATGCCAACTCCGGGATTTTTCCCGTGGTGGGAACTCGTGCCTCTAAATCGCCATGAGAGATCTGATCAGTTGCCTTGGTGATTTCTTCAATGGGTTTGGTAAAGTTTTTGGCTGATATAAACGATATGCCACCAATGATGATGGTTACTAAACCAACCGACACAAAAAAAATGAGTATTGCAGTTCTGGCAGCTTGTTGAGCTGTGCGCAGGGAATATTCGAGACGCACTACACCCAAAACCTGGCCTTCATTTTCAATCCTAGTTGCCAGATAAAGGATATTATCCCCTTGGGCATTCTTTCGCGTGCGTTCACTTTCTCCGATTTCATTTTGTATAGCTTCACCAATTTCGGGATCACCGGTAGGTGCTGCGCTGCCAGCGGATACGTTATTGTAAGAGTCGATTAGGGGTACACCTTGTGCATCATAGATCGTCCAATTCAGATTGGTTTCCTGAGAAAAGAAACTATCCAGCTCTTGTTTAGCCAACTGTAATTGTTCCTGATTATCATCTTGTATAATTAAATACGGTTTCAGAACATGGTTGGCAATGAAGGTCAGAGTTTTTAAATTTTGTTTCAATTGCCAGTAATTGGTGGAATAGATAATAAAACCGGTGAAAATGGAGACGATAAGGATGCTTACCAACCAGATGAGAAGGTGGAAAAAACTAAATCGAAGGTAGATGGATCCAAAGAAGGATCTTCGCATGCTTATCTTTAATTAGCAAGGGGTGTAATGAAGCAAGTTGAATCAGGTTAATTCTTCTGGTCCGGCAAAGCGGTAACCATGGCCTCTTACAGTCTGGATGTAAACAGGGCTGGCGGGGTCTTCTTCGATTTTCATACGCAACCAGCGTACATGAACATCCAGAGTGCGGGGGTCGCCAACCCAAGCATCGCCCCAAACTTGATTGAGCAATTCTTCCCGGCTAAGAGCTTGCCCAGCGTGCTTCATTAATATCGCCAATAAATCGAATTCACGCGCAGAAAGCGGAATTTCCTTGCCTTGTTTCATCAATCGGCGGGCAATAGTATCTAAACTGATGTCCCCGATATCGATGGATTTCAATTGGATGGTTTGACGGTCTAATTCCACCCGTCGAAGGACGGCGCGAATGCGTGCCAACAGTTCTCTGAACGAGAAAGGTTTTGCCAGATAATCATCTGCCCCCACTTCCAGACCTAATACACGGTCGAATTCTTCGCCTCGTGCCGTCAGCATAATGACGGGAATCGTGCTTTGGGCTCTCAACTTTCGGCAAATCTCTAATCCGCTCATACCCGGCAGCATGATATCCAAAACCACCAAATCCGGTTGAAATTCTTCGATGGCTTGCAGCGCGACTGAACCATCCCCTACCGATTGAACCTCGAAACCCTCTCTTTGCAAGCTGTAAGTCAACGAATCGATAATCAAGGGTTCATCGTCAACGAGCATAATGCGAGTCATGACTTACCTCCGGATGCAGCCACTTTATTTATTATAATGAATTTCTTCATAATATTTCATCCAAAATTTTATATCTATCGAAATAACGGGTAAATTGATAGGATGTCTATTCCAAGTTGCCTCATCGATTTATTCCTATTGATGAATATAACCAGCTTTCAAGGTTTATCCGCAATCGACCTTACCGTGAATAATATATTCTGCTTAATCTGAAGGGGTATCTGAAATTTCTCCTTCGGTTTTTGACGGAGTGGGTTGAATCCCTGGTATGTTTTGCAACGTTTCATCAAGCGGTTGAGGAGCTCCAAGCCCAATATCAACTTTTTCTTCCATTGTGATTTGACCTCGTAAAAAAGCGCCTTCCTCGGTGGCGAAAGCAGCGGTGGTCACATTTCCCCAAACTCTGCC
>JBDKUB010000077.1:0-7886 GCA_039679915.1 Anaerolineaceae bacterium | reverse complement strand
GCTGTATCGAGCCTGCCGGCTGCGTTGAGGCGGGGACCTAAAATAAAACCGATATGGTAAGCATTCAATATATTGGGATTTATCCCCGAAGCATTGATCAAAGATGAAATTCCCTGGTTATGAGGCTGTTTTAATTGTTCGATGCCTCGTTTTACCAAAGAGCGGTTTTCACCGGTGAGCGGTGCTAGATCAGCAACCGTGCCGAGGGCAACCAAATCAAGGTAGTGATTGGGATTGCGTGGATCACCCCAATTATCGTCAGGTGGGGAAATCTTATCTGCATAGCCGGTTATTGCACATGCCAATTTATATGCCAAACCAACTCCCGCCAATTCTTTTTCTGGATAAGGATCACCTGGCTGCTTGGGGTTGATGATTGCAATAGCTGGAGGGAGTACATTAAAAGGAGAATGATGATCACTGATAATTAAATCGAGGTTTAAATCACAGGCTAATTGCGCTTCTGGGATGGAGCGGATGCCGCAATCAACCGTGATAACCAATCGAATGCCATCCCGATATAGATTTTGTAACGCCTCCTTTTTTAATCCATATCCTTCCTCGAACCGGTTTGGGATATAGGGTATTGCATTTCCTCCAAGGGCGTTGATTACTTTTACTAAAAGAGCTGTGGCAGTAATTCCATCTGCGTCATAATCCCCATAAATGGCGATTTGTTCATGATCGGAAATTGCCCGCAATATGCGGTCAGTTGCTTGCGGAATTCCCAACATGCGGTTGGGTTCTGTTCCCTCAGGCTGGTTTGCATCGAGAAATTTCTGCGCTGATTGTTCTGTGTGGAAACCGCGGTTATATAATATTTGCCTGAATACAGGGATATAATTTTCTAGTTCTTTCTCACCATGGGGGGGAATCCGATTGGCGATGATCCAACGTTTTGATAATGGAGACATATTGAAAGGCACTTATTTTAAGTTTTTAAAGTCGAAATAGCTGGAGAAGATTGGCGTACTAAAGCCAGTGCACCCATCAAACCGGATTCATCGCCCAGAACAGACCGAGTAATTGATAGTTTTTCGATATATTTCGGTGACATCACGTGATTTTGTAGATAAGCACGAATGGGATTGATTAATAATTCACCACTTTGTGTCACACCACCACCTAATATGATTATCGAGGGATTGAAAATGTGTAAAAAATTTACAATAGCAACGCCAATATATGTTCCGGAGCGATTGAATGCATTGATAGCCAGCTCATCGCCTTGCCTTGCAGCCAATCCGATATCTTTAGCAGTAAGGGGAATTTTTGATTTCAGGCTCGATTGACAGCCTTTGCTCAATTCTTGCTCTGTCCAACGGGCGATAGCTGTGCCTGATGCCATTGCTTCCAAATGACCATAACCACCGCAGCCACAGATGGGACCGTTCGGATCGATGATCATATGCCCAATTTCGGCTGCTAATCCATCTTCTCCTAACAATAAGCGGTCATCGATGATTATTCCTCCGCCAATTCCGGTGCTGATCGTCATATAGATGAGGTTGTGATGATTTTTACCCGCTCCGAATTTCCATTCTCCTAGGGCGGCTAAATTTGCATCATTACCGGTCGAGACAGGAACATTGAAATCCATTTCAAGGTGGGCTTTTAAGGGAAGGTTTACCCATCCGGGAATATTGGGTGCGGTTAAAACGATGCCTCGAAAGGGATCAACGGGTCCTGCAATCGCAATGCCGATACCGGCTACTTTTTCTTGATTAGGCCATACTGACCGAATCGCATCCTCCAAACGATCCAAAATGGTAGTATCTGGAGCTTGTGTTGCTGCTCGATTGATTTTATAAGGGGTCAGGCTATCTTGAGCGTAACTAGCTGCACGTATTTGAGTACCGCCGATATCAACAGCTATATGATATTCCATAATATAAGTATAGCATATGAGTAAACTTATTAAACAAAATTTCCTTCAAAAAAATTCTCCGTTGACGTTAAAAACAAACACTGCTATGATGAATAAACTATGGCGCGAAAAAATATTCCCTTCTATCGACATATTTGGGAATGGATAAAAAAGAATTTTCGATGGTTGACACCGGGTATAGGGGTTAAAAGATGGTTTATCCTTACATTAATCGGAACGACGTTAACTGGTGTAGGACTAGCGATTTTAATTCTCGATATTTATAGAAACACACCTGAATCCTGGTGGTTGCCTTTTCTTTCGATTGCTTCACTGCGTTTTTTGGCCAGGCCGGTCCGGGTAGTTATTTTTTGCGGTATCGGTTTGGTGATGATCGTGATAGGTATTTTGGAGTTGAACCGTTCTCTCATCAAGCCCTTTATAAAGCCAGGCCGGGCGGTTGTCGATACCATATCGACCCATCGAAAGCGCGAACGGGGTGCGAGAATTGTCGCCATCGGTGGGGGGCATGGTTTGTCTACACTCTTAAGGGGTTTGAAGCAGTATTCCTATAATCTTTCGGCAGTAGTAACTGTCGCCGATGATGGCGGTTCTTCCGGCAGAATACGACGTGAGATGGGGATTTTACCTCCAGGGGATATCCGAAATTGTTTGGCAGCATTATCCAGCGATGAGGCTCTGCTTTCGCAGTTGTTTCAATATCGTTTCCCGGATGGCGAAAGCAATGTCGAAGGTCATTCTTTCGGTAATTTATTCATTAGTGCTTTATCCGAAATTACAGGAAGTTTCGAGGAGGCAGTGGTCGAATCAGGCAGAGTTCTAGGGATACATGGGCAAGTTCTCCCATCTACACTGAACAATGTTAAGCTTGTTGCTGACAAGCTGCACCCTCAATTGGGACGTGAAGTTCGAATTGAGGGAGAGAGCCATATCCCATCGATGAACGGAAATGTAAAAAGGGTGTGGTTAGAGCCTAATTCACCCCCTGGTTTTCCCCAAGCCATAAAAGCGATATTAAATGCTGATATGATCATTATAGGTCCGGGAAGTCTATATACCAGCATATTACCCAATTTACTGATTCCTGATGTTGCAGAAGCTATCCGGAGCAGTCGTGCCTTTAAAGTTTACATATGCAACCTGGCTACACAGCCAGGAGAGACCGATGGTTATGATTGCGAAGATCACATCAATGCAATCGAAACCCATGCCGGAAGAGGAATTTTCGATTTAGTAGTTGCCAACCATTTTTGGCAACTGCCTTTGCCCCAAAACATAGAATGGGTGGTTATTAAACCCGGCGCTGAAGAAAGGCACCCCATATATCAGAGTAATTTAGTTGATGTTGATTTTCCCTGGAGACATAATTCCCAAAAATTAGCGCAAGTATTAATGGAGTTACTCCAAGAACGCACCGGTCCTCTGACGGAATGAATTGTGAAATTTGTAACTAGATATCTAAAAAACCTTGGTATTTTGACCGAAATAGGTTAAAATATGTGGTTGGATATAAACCCGGTTTCTTGGAAGACCGGGTTTATAATGAGTAAACCTATTATAAAAAACCGGCATTTAGCCGTACATATCAAAAGTTTTCAATAAATATTGGAGGAATATTATGAAAGTAAAAGTTGGTATTAATGGATTTGGACGGATTGGTCGACAGGTTTTCAAGGCGATACGTGATTTCCATGATGATGAATTGGAAGTGGTAGCGTTCAATGATATTGGCGATCTCAAAACAATGGCGCATTTGCTTAAATACGATTCTAACTACGGCAAATTTGACGGAACGATTGAGGTCAAAGAAGATGGTTTATTTGTCGATGGAAAATCAATAAAAGCTTTCAAAGAGACCGATCCCGCGAAAATTCCATGGGGTGACCTGGGTGTCAGCATCGTTGTCGATGGTACAGGCATATTTACGGTCAAGAAAGATGGCGTCAATAAAAAAGGGAAAGAAGTAAAAGGCGCTGAGAATCATATCACTAAAGGTGGCGCAAAGAAAGTCATTATTACCGCTCCCGCGGAAGGGGAGGACATTACCATCGTTTTAGGTGTGAATGACGATAAATACGATCCTGCCAACCACCATGTTGTATCGAATGCTTCTTGCACGACAAACTGTTTAGCGCCGGCTGCGAAAGTGCTTCATGATAATTTCAAAATTGTACGCGGTTTTATGACCACGATTCACGCTTACACCAATGATCAAAAGATTTTGGATTTACCTCATAGCGATTTACGCCGGGCACGCGCCGCGGCTTTGAGCATCATCCCGACCACAACCGGAGCTGCTAGAGCTTTGAAACTCGTCATTCCTGATTTGGCAGGGAAAATCGATGGTTATGCTTTACGCGTCCCCACTTCGACCGTGTCTATTGTTGATCTGACGGCTGAGTTAGAGAAACCGACAACCACCGAAGAATTACGCGAAGCCTTCCGCAAAGCGGCTGAAACAGCTCCTCTTAAAGGAATTCTCCAGGCTGTGGATGAACCACTGGTTAGCATCGATTACAAAGGCAGCCCGTTTAGCTCCTCGATCGATTTACCTTTCACTCAGGTTCTTGGAAAAGAATCGAGCACTTTCGCCAAGGTCGTAACTTGGTATGACAACGAATGGGGTTATGCTGTCCGCACAGCCGATCTAGCGGCTAAGATGGCGAAATATTTATAACCGATAACATAACTTTCTAAACGGTTACCGTTTGGAGGAACGCATGTTCAATAAAAAAACTATAGCAGATATCGATCTTCAAGATAAGAGAGTGCTTGCTCGCGTGGATTTCAATGTGCCGATTAAAGAAGGTAAAGTAACGGATGACACTCGAATTCGGGCAGCAATACCGACTATTAAGTATATATTGGATAAAGGGGCATCTCTGATTCTTTGCTCTCACCTTGGAAGGCCAAAAGAAGGCCCGGATCCACAATTCTCGATGAAACCTGTCGCAGAACATCTCAGCCAATTGTTGGGTAAACCGGTTGCTTTTGTAGAGGATTGTGTTGGGCCAGTAGCTGAAAAAGCTGCCAAAGCGTTGAAACCCGGCGAAGTCCTGGTTCTGGAAAATACCCGTTTCCATAAAGAAGAAACTAAAAACGATGAAAAAATGGCTCAGCAATTAGCCGCTCTGGCAGATATCTATGTCAATGATGCATTTGGGTCCGCACATCGCGCTCATGCGTCGACTGAAGGAGTAGCTCATTATCTGCCCGCCGTAGCCGGCTTTCTTATGGAAAAAGAGATTCAATATCTCGGCAGTGCCATTGCCAATCCGAAACGTCCTTTTGTGGCTATTCTAGGCGGAGCAAAAGTCAGTGATAAGATCGGTGTGATACGCAATCTTTTGACCAAAGCAGATAGCGTGCTCATCGGCGGCGGTATGGCAAACACCTTCTTTAAGGCACAGGGTTATCCTGTTGGAGATTCATTGGTCGAAGATGAAGTTTTGGATACAGCTCGCGAACTTTTGCAAGAATCGAAAGGCAAATTGCGCCTTCCCGTTGATGTCGTAATTGCCAGCAGCCTGGAACCTAATGCGGAAATCAAGACCATGAGCATGGGTCCTGTACCTGAAGGGTGGCGTATCCTCGATGTAGGACCTGAGACGGTTGCAGCTTTTGGGAAAGTCATTGCCGGAGCAGGAACGATCGTGTGGAATGGTCCGATGGGTGTTTTTGAAGATCCACGTTTTGCACAAGGGACATTTGGATTAGCAAAATCAGTTGCCGAGAGTAAAGCTGTCTCGATTGTCGGCGGTGGTGATTCTGTTGCCGCAATCAACAAATCGGGCTTAGCCGATAAAATTACTCATATTTCGACTGGCGGCGGTGCATCTCTGGAAATGTTGGAAGGTTTGACATTACCGGGCGTGGCTGCGTTGTTAGATAAATAAAATTTTCAAATATAATCAATCCCTTTCCTTCCTTCTCCAAGAATATATAGAAGTAATATTTCTATATCGAGAAGGGAGGAAAGGCGAAAAGTAATTTAATAAAGAAACAAGTCACTTGAATTTTTGCGGGTTTTCATTGCGAAGCAATCATGGACTCTTCGAAAGATGGCTTTGCAGTAGCAGCGTGGTGAAGGGCGTTCCTAAGGACCTTACCAGTTTCATCCAGGTAGGAATGCGCTTGTTCTGCGGAAATACTCGCAATGAAAAAACCGGGATAATCCAGGCGTTTTTCGAACAGGCATGTTGCCTTGATAAACCTCAATTAATGATGTAGTCGAAGGAAAAGTTAATATGGTCACGAAGCGAATTCCATTTATTGCAGGCAATTGGAAAATGTATAAAACCATCGCAGAAGCCCGTCAATTGGTATCGGAAATGATTCCTGGACTTCAAGCTGTGAGAGGAGTCGAGAAAGTCCTTTGCCCGCCGTTCACCAGCTTATTGGCGGTAAAGGCTTTATTGGAAGGAACCGATATCGGATGTGGTGCGCAAAATATGCACTGGGAATCTTCGGGAGCTTTTACCGGAGAAATATCTCCAGCGATGATCGCTGAGCTATGTCAATATGTGATCATCGGCCATTCTGAAAGGCGCACATATTTTGGTGAGACCGACGAAACGGTTAACCGAAAAGTCAAAGCTGCTTTATCATATGGCTTAATTCCCATTGTGTGCATCGGGGAGACTTTACAGGAAAATGAAACGGGTTTAACCAAGCCAGTATTGGAAAAGCAAATAACCCAAGGATTGGTTGAAGTAAAACTGCCAGAAGGGGAACAAGCGGGAAAAGTCGATTTTATTGTGGCTTATGAACCGGTTTGGGCGATTGGAACCGGGAAAGCTGCCACTTCGGCAGGGGCGGATTCGGTTATTGGCGATATCATTCGACCGGCACTCGCCAACCTTTTTGGGGAAGCAACAGCTCAAGCCATTCGCGTTCTATATGGTGGATCTGTAAAAGTTGCCAATGCCGCTGAATTTTTCAAACAGCCCAACATCGATGGGGCATTGGTAGGAGGTGCAAGTTTGAAAGTGAATGAATTTGTACCCATCGTTCAAGCTGCTGCAGAATAAATTTCCCGCCTCAATTCGATATGATCATTCAATGCCCAATATCACACAGCCTATATTCGCTATTTGAAAGGCTAACTAAATTGTGAAGTGTATTCAAAAAGGGGGAAAATTTTAAGATATAATGATTTTTGATTTTTACTCGAATTGACTCAGAGATGAAACCATTCTTCGAAGAGGTGAAAAAGCCCACGAAGAATATTTTTTTCGTTATTTGGTTACATAGATAGGAGTATACTTCATGACTTACTCTAAACGAACGAGTACTTTGCGAGATGACGATGGGGATTCTTACGACTTAAAAATCCTTGAACCAAAACAAATCTCGATGATCGATGAAGCTTTATGCTCAATAGGGGATTTTGGCGAGGTACGCCTCGTTGTGGAAAAGGGGCGGTTGCGTTTTCTAATTACCAATAAAAGTTTCGACGTGCTGAAGTGGCAGCCGGGCAACCTGGAGAAGTAAGACCAATCCATGACAACCCATTGGTATGCGTTACGGAGCAAGCCGCGCAAAGAAGATGTCGTTTGGCGGCAGACTATCAATCAGGGATACGAAGTTTTTTATCCGCGATTGAAAGTAAAACCCGTAAATCCGCGATCGCGAAAGCTTGTGCCCTATTTTCCTGGCTATTTGTTTGTAAAAGTGGATATCGATTTAATCGGAATCTCCACGTTTCAATGGATGCCCTATACCATTGGATTGGTGACATTTGGTGACGAACCGGCGATTGTACCCGAGAGTTTGATCTATGCAATCAAACACAGGGTTAGCGAAATCATAGCTGCGGGGGGAGAGTTATTCGATGGTTTGAATAAAGGTGATATTGTTTATATCGAAGATGGTCCCTTTTCTGGATATGAAGCTATTTTTGATGCACGGATACCCGGAACTGAAAGAGTACGCGTTCTATTGCAATTCCTAAATGATAAACGGCAAGTTCCGGTAGAGTTAAAAGCAGGTCAAATAA
>JBDKUB010000137.1:0-1958 GCA_039679915.1 Anaerolineaceae bacterium | reverse complement strand
AAATCAAGGGAATAACATTATCCGGTGTCCCAAGAAATCTTTTTGCAGCCTCCAGGTTGAAATTGGCTATCCAACAAGTTCCCAACCCGAGATTGGCTGCCATTAATGTCATATGGTCGACGACAATGGCTACATCGACATCGACATAGCTTTTTCCGTCCTTGCGAACCCAGGCTTCATTCAGCACAGCGCAGGCACAGATGACTAACGGCGCCATGACAAACCAATCACGCGCATAGAGCGCTTTCAATTGTTCTTCTTTTCCAGCCGTATGAATGACGATGATTCGGAAGGGTTGGCGGTTGGCTGCGGTTGGCGCTAAACGCGCGGCTTCTAAAATTTGATTAAGCTTTTCTTCTTCCACCATTTTAGGTAGATAGGATCTCACACTATATCGTTTTGCAACGAGTTCCGAAAAATCCATGGTTTGACCTCCTGATATTCCATTGACTAAGATGACAGAATATAATTCTATTTATTTAAGACACCATTCGAAATCAATTTGTTCCCATTAATTCACTAATTTCGTATGAATGTTATTTTGAAGCCAAAAGATGTTGTCATTATAGTCTTAATTTCAATCTCAAGACTTAAAAACATCTCATTTTCAGGTTATCGTTTGTTAATCTTTACCAACCCTTCACCTAGAGATGCCTAAAATGGAGTCTGTCACCTCGAGCGAAGCGAGAGGTCTTTAATGATCACGTTTAGATGTCTCGCTTCGCTCGACATGATATATATAACTTTTTAGACAATCCCACAGAGTGGGGTAGGGAAATGATAGAATCATGGAACCAAACTTGACAGCCCACTGGAGAGTTTATAAAAGTTGAGGTGAACTCATGAGTAATAATAACCAATCGACCCATTATCATTTTCGCTTAGACGCATATCAAAATCAAATCGACACCGCAATTGAGCTCTTCAAGCAAAAGGATGTCTTAAATAGAATTTGGCAGCACGATTATACGGTGTGGAAACCCTCCCCTCAAGAAATAACCAACCGGTTGGCATGGCTCGATATTATCGAGGAATTTTCACCCGACAAAATCACTGAAATGATTTCGCTGCGCACCCAGTTGATCGAGGCAGGATACCGACATTGTATCCTGCTGGGCATGGGTGGCTCGAGCCTGGCGCCAGAACTTTTTTCCTTGATTTTTTCCTTTGATATCACCAGTTCGGAATCTTTGTCCCTTTCTGTGCTGGACAGCACCTGTCCCCTTTCGGTGCAGGATATCTCATCCCAAAAAGACCTGGAAAAAACGGCATTTATCGTATCGACCAAATCCGGTACAACTGAGGAAACGCTTTCATTCTTCAAATATTTTTATCGGCTTCTGGAAAATCGGAATATCCATGATGTTGGAGAGCATTTCATCGCTATCACCGATCCGGGCACCAAACTCGAAGAATTAGCCAGGCAGTTATCTTTTCGACACATCTATTTGAATAACCCTAACTTGGGAGGGCGCTATTCAGCTCTCTCATATTTTGGATTAGCACCAGCAGCTCTGTGCGGCATCGATATCCCATTATTGCTAGACCGCGCAAGAAACACACGCGAATCATGCCGACCTATGAAAAATCTCCAGGATAATCCAGCCGTTATATTGGGTTTATCCTTGGGTGAACTGGCAAAATCCGGTCATGATAAAATGACTTTTATGGCTTCCCCAACCCTCATGCCTTTTTGTGATTGGATCGAACAACTCATTGCAGAAAGTACCGGCAAAGAAGGAAAAGGCATTCTCCCGGTTGTTGATGAACCAATCACCACTCTCGATCATTATGGACACGATCGATTATTTATAATCCTGGTGCTGGCTGGCGAAGAAATCGACCTGCCTCAAGCCCTTGAGGCTTATTATCCATCGATAAAATTCCATCTGGATGATATCTATGATCTAGGCGGACAATTTTTTATCTGGGAATTAGCGACCGCAATCGCTGGTTAT
>JBDKUB010000098.1:0-2160 GCA_039679915.1 Anaerolineaceae bacterium | reverse complement strand
ATCAGCTTTCGGCCGCTGCCATCGGTGACATCCATAATGGTAATTTGATATGCTTCGTTATCGCGCAGCGTTCCAATGGCTGCCCATTGTAAGGTGATAATTTGATCGGAAAGAACATAGGGTTCACCATCCGGCGGCAGTAATAGATTAGGTGCCGGATAGGGAGGTGGCAAGGTGGGAGTTGGTGAAGGTCCTGGAGTGGCAAATCGTTCACATAAAGGGATTATGATGGTACGACCCGATTGTACGATATCATTGACCAAGCCATTATAAGATTTCAACACAGCAATGGGCACGTTGTAATTGGCAGAAATGCTGCTCAGGGTGTCATTATCCTGAACGAGGTAATCTATTTTAGTGCAAGCGGCTTCAGTGGCATCGGCGGCGCTTAATGTCGCGGTAGGCATCGGTGTGATGGTCGGTGTAGGTTGAGGTATCAATAAGGATTGACCTGGGTAGAGTGTATCACACGTTGCGGGAAGATTATTGAGCAGCACTAAAGAATTGATCGATATACCAAAAGCATATGCAATGGTCGAACAGGTATCACCAGCAGCTACCTGGTAGGTAAATGGGGTTGGACTTGGCTCTGGTGTATTCGTTATGGTTGGGGTAGCAGGCGTTGGTGTGATGGAAGGGGTGATTGTAAATGTAATCGTTGGCGTAACTGTTGGTTCGACGACTGCACCGGTACGTTTGAGGGCAAAATAAACCAATCCAGCCCCAATTGCCAGGAACAAAGTGAAAAATCCCAAGATGGCAGGCAAACTGAGGGTAAGCTCCGGCATGCGGCTGCCTTGAACAGGTTTTGCACTGGCTTGATTTTTTACCGGCACATCAAGATTTGCGCCACAAACCAGGCATCGAGTGGCATCCGAAGTCACACGTGTGCCGCAAGTTGGGCATAATTTTGCAGGTTTAGAAGAAGTTTCTGGGCTCATAATATTAATTTGGGGTTTTGACCCCGACTGAGCGATTATACCAGCCTTCTTTGAAAGGTAAAGGGATAAAAACAGCCTGTTTTGGTATACTCATCTTCATGGAATCGTATAGCCTTTATTTACATATTCCATTTTGTCGCAGCCGGTGTAGCTATTGCGATTTCAATACCTTCGCCGGGATGGAATATTTGTTGAATGATTACAGCGATGCTTTATGCAGAGAAATTGAATTTATCGCCGATTCCCTGGATGAGATGATTCCTGCCCATACAATATATTTTGGAGGGGGTACACCTTCATTATTAAACCCCAAACAATTAGATAAAATATTGAATAAAATTCATCAAAAATTCCAAGTGTCAAAAGATTTAGAGGTGACCCTGGAAGCCAATCCCGGTACGATAAATCCTTCATATCTTAACGATTTGCACTGCACGGGAATTAATCGTTTGAGCATAGGAATGCAATCGGCGATACCCGAGGAATTGCGCCTCCTGGGACGAACCCATAATATAGACGATGTAATCAATACAATGAAATGGGCAAGACAGGCTGTAATAGATAATCTCAATTTAGATTTGATATTTGGATTGCCGGGTCAATCCCTGGAAGCCTGGCAGCATACGCTTGAATTGGCTCTATTGTTACAGCCCGAGCATCTTTCATTATATTCATTGACAGTGGAACATGGTACGCCGATGTACAACTGGCTTCATCGCGGTTTGTTGCCGGATATCGATGCTGATCTAGCGGCTGATATGTATGAGTGGGCGAGTATAAGGCTGGAAGCGGCAGGATACGCACAATACGAAATATCGAATTGGGCAAAGCATAGAGGGGAGAAGCTCTTGGCGTGCCACCACAACCTCCAATATTGGAAAAACCGTCCTTATTTAGGATTTGGAGCAGGGGCTCATGGGTATGCAAACAATATGCGTGTAGCCTATGTGCTGTCGATAAATGAGTATATCGATCGCTGTTTTCATCCAGCATCGAAGGAATTTCCGAGATCACCGGCAACGAATGTCGAAGAAATTATCGATTATAAAAATGAGATGGCTGAAACCATGATGATGGGTTTGAGGTTGACTATCGAGGGAGTTTCATCCAGTGAATTCAAAAGTCGATTTGGGAAAACGCTCTTGGATATGTATCAAAAGGAAATCGATGAATTATTGAAATGGGGATTACTGGAATGGATTGGAGAAGGGGAGTCAAA
>JBDKUB010000021.1:0-2809 GCA_039679915.1 Anaerolineaceae bacterium | reverse complement strand
TGCCGATGCTATTGATTTGCTCATTAATCGCATTTTGGGCGCCTGTCCCAATAGCCAGCATAGCAACTACCGCTGCCACACCGATAATAATCCCCAGCATGGTAAGCGAAGTACGCATCTTGTTGGCGGATAGGCTTTCCAATGCCTCTAAAATCAACTGTCCGATTTTCATGCTCGATCCTCCACCCGGCCGTCGCGGATATAGATAATGCGGCTGGCATGGCGGGCAATCTCCGGATCGTGGGTTACGATGATTAAAGTCGTACCCAGTTTTTTATTCAAGCCCAGCAGAAGCTCCATGATCTCTGTGCCTGATTTGCTATCCAGGTTGCCGGTAGGCTCATCTGCCATGACAATGGCAGGATCATTGACCAAGGCTCTGGCTATAGCTACCCTTTGCTGCTGACCGCCAGAAAGCTCGCTTGGTCGGTGATTCAGCCGATCTCCCAACCCCACAGCTTCTAACGATTTTTTCGCCAGCTCCTTACGGTCGAAGCCATTCGTAGAGCGGTAGCGCAAAGGAAGCTCTACATTGGTCAATGCCGATGAACGCGGCAGCAAGTTGAAACTTTGAAAAATAAAACCCACTTTCCGGTTGCGAATATCAGCAAGCTGGTTATCCGTCATTCCAGCCACATTCTCTCCATCCAGAAAATACTCACCATCGGTTGGCTTATCCAGGCAACCCAAGATATTCATTAAAGTGGACTTTCCGGAACCCGAAGGTCCCATGATGGAAACCACTTCACCATGTCTTACCTGCATATCCAAACCGTTCAAAGCATTGACTTCAACTTCACCCATGCTATAGATCTTGGTCAGGTTTTTCGCGTCGATGACCCATTCATTCATGGGGTATTTCCTCCTTGACCTTGCGGGTTATTTCCCTGCTCTTCCGGAGGTGGCTCGCCCCCACCCATGAACATCCTTTGCATTCGAGCTGCCGCTGCACCTGCAGCCGGATTCAACACAATAGAATCCCCTTCTTTCAAATCACCTTCCAACAACTCGGTGTGAGTATCGGATGATATACCCACTTTCACCTCTACAGGCTCTGATACCTGGGCTGCATTAATTTTATAAACCACGGTTTTTCCATTTTCAACCCGAATCGCCTGGTTAGGAATTAGCAAAACATTCGTCCGTTCATCGGTAATGATATCGACTTCGGCGGTCATTCCCGGGCGTACCGAATCATCCGCATCGATTAATTTAACAGTTACCGTGAAATTTACCACATCCGAGCTCGTGTCGCCGACCATATCGAAATTATCCACTTCACCGTGATATTCTTTATCGCGCAATGCATCTAAAGAAACGTTGGCTTCTTGCCCAATCGATATCATTCCAATATCCGTTTCAGTGACATCGACATCGATATATAAGGTGGAGAGATCATCTACCCGAAAAGCCTCGGCACTGGAAAGCGAACTACTCTGGGCAACTTGATCGCCCACCTGAGGCACTACATAGGTGACAATACCATCGAAAGGGGATTTAATCCACCGCATATCGATGGTTGCCTGTGCGGCAGCAATCCGGGCTTCTGCAGCTTCCAATTCACCTGGCGTAGGGCCATCTTTGTATTTTTCATAGTCCTGCATCGCTTTTGCTAGGTTGGCTTGGGCGACCTCATAATCATATTCATATTTCAACCGTTTGACCGCCGCATCATAATCAGATTGGGCTAGATCCAAGGCTTCTTTGAGGCGTTTTCGCGTGGTGTTCTCCAGAGGGTCTAACTTATAAGGTTCGAATGCCTGGCGTGCTTTATCTAAGCGTTCCTCGGTGAGTCTGACTGCCTCGACTGCACTTAATTTTTTTTGACTGGTAGGAACCAAGAAATTATCCAACTGATATTTAGCATCACGGACATTTTCTTCATAGGTGACGATTTTTTGCATCGCGTCGATTTTCGCCTGTTCAGCACTGGTGTAAAGATCATCCAAGGCTTGTTGAGCGTTCGTTAATTCTGCTTGCGCCGATATTACGCTTTGAGGTAAGGAATCCTGCGCCAGGTAGGCGAGGATATCGCCTTTCTTTACCCTATCGCCCTCTTTGACATTAACTTTTTCTACCGAACCGGTCGTTTCCCAATAGAGGGTGGTTGTTTGTCTGGCGCGGACTGTTCCGATAACGCTGATCGATGCCTGAAGCTGCCCTTTAGTGAGCTTGGTTGTTTCGATGCTGGCAGCCGCTTCCTTTGCCACTTGAACACCACGATAACTAATGTACCCAAATATCCCTCCTACAACGACAATAATCGCTATGATTATTATAATTATTTTTTTATGAGCGATTCTTTTCATTCCGTTTAAATCCTCTCGATTCATTTGAGCAAGAAATTGCCTACTGCAGGCAATCCTTGTGAAAATTTATCTTAATCGAATCATTCTATTTTTTGTAGTGACCCTTGTCATAACTCATTATGACGGTCAATGATTGCCGTCATATCCAAAAAATGACCCGTATCAATACCTTTTCCTTCATTACTATGCTATGATGAAGCTATGCAAAAGCATGTTATTGAACCTGGCTTATTGCAGGTCTTTCGTTTTTATGCCTGGTTGCGGTTCTCTGTTTTTCTCCTCACAATCATCCCTTTTATTCTCTTTTTAGGTTCACTTGACTCATTAAAATATGCGTCCTGGGTCACGATATTTACAGGTGTTAATGAAATCATCTTATTATTCTATCTCTATTTACCGAAGCGTGAACACCTTCTAGGAAACTGGTATATCCCACTGGGTATTGGATATGCTACGCTCTGCTTGCTCATCGAACAAAATCTATTGTTTGCTCAAAGAGG
>JBDKUB010000513.1:0-3048 GCA_039679915.1 Anaerolineaceae bacterium | reverse complement strand
AAAACCAAATTCGCCTGTGTCGATGGACCCCACTTCGATGGTCACTTGGTCGATTGGGAAGAGCTTTCTCAAAGACGGAAGGCATATCTCAAAGAGGAAGTATTACCCGTTCTAAATAGTCGCCCATATCATACCCAACTGGGCAGCCGACCACCCATCATTTCGCACACATAACACATCTTGCTTTAATTGGAAAATATGGAAAATATTTATGACCGAAGAAACCCGTAAAATATTAGATTTTGAACGAAAACCGATGCCCAAGCAATCTGTAGATGTTCGTCGGCAAAATTTTTATGAAGTTGCTTTGGGTTATACCGCAGAGCTGGCAATACAGGAGGCGACGCGCTGTTTGAATTGCAAAAAGCCTCTGTGTGTGGGTAAATGCCCGGTCGAAATCGATATTCCGGGGTTCATCCAATGCATCGCCAAAGGTGACTTTGAGCAGGGAGTTAAAATTCTAAAATCTAAAAATTCGCTCCCTTCGGTTTGCGGCAGGGTTTGCCCGCAAGAAGAGCAATGTGAAGGCGGCTGTGTTTTACGAAAAAAAGGTGGGGAAATCGCGATTGGCAGACTGGAAAGATTCTTAGGGGATTGGGAAAGTGAACAAGTTACTAAAAACCTCCCGGAAATTCCATCTCCCACCGGAAAGAAGATTGCTGTTGTTGGAGGTGGACCCGCCGGTCTCACCGTTGCTGCAGATTTGATCCAAAACGGTCACGAAGTCACCATTTATGAAGCCTTGCACAAAATGGGAGGGGTTCTTGTTTATGGTATTCCGGAGTTTAGGCTTCCAAAAGCTATTGTAGAAGGCGAAATCGATTACTTACGCAAATTAGGTGTAAAAATGGTCGTCGATTACGTGGTGGGTAAAACCAAAACAATCGACAGCTTGTTGCAAGAATTCGATGCCGTATTCGTTGGCTCCGGTGCAGGGTTGCCTTGGTTCAGCGAAATGCCGGGGAATAATCTAAATGGCGTGTATTCAGCGAATGAATATCTTACGCGGATTAATTTAATGAAAGGCTATCAATTTCCAAAATCCACTACACCCGTCAAAGCCCATCATAAAGTAGCGGTGATTGGTGGAGGAAACGTAGCTATGGATTGTGCGCGGACTGCGCTTCGCCTTGGCGCGGATACAACGATTATCTATCGAAGATCTCGTCAAGAGCTCCCCGCTCGTTTGGAAGAAGTCGAAAATGCCGAAGAAGAGGGAGTAAAATTCCATTTTCTCACCCTTCCTGTTCTATGCGTGGGAGATGAAAATAGCTGGGTTAAGGGGCTCGAATGTATCCGCATGGAGCTTGGTGAGCCAGATGCCTCCGGCAGACGCAGCCCAATACCCATCAAAGATTCTAATTTCTTTATGGAGTTCGATTCGGTGATTCATGCCATTGGTAACAGCCCTAATCCGCTGATTCCAGCTACCACACCCGGTTTGGCTATCGGACGAAAAGGCAATATTGTCGCTGATGAAGCTACCGGAAAAACATCCAAAGAGAGGGTTTGGGCAGGTGGTGATATCGTCACCGGAGCTGCCACGGTAATTTTGGCAATGGGAGCCGGCCGGAAAGCAGCCCGATCGATCCATGAATACCTTACCAATCCAACTCCCTGGTAAGAGAATCCATTTTAATCAAAAAGATGATATCCCAAAAGGAAGCTGTCAACTCGAGCGAAGCGAGAGTTCTTTTTATTATGAGGGTTTATATTATTCTCTACGCTCAGAACCTGGCTCAATATGACGTTTGCGGCTCTTTGTATCCCCCCAAATAAAAACATTCGTTTCAAAGAATTTTAATAATCGTATTACTCAATAATGACCTTGGTGCCAATCTCTTTATTTTCGACATAATCTTCCCCAAAAGGAACAACAGGGGTTGTCCAGCGAAAGAGCCATTTGGCTGCTTTAGGGGTTAAATTAATGCAGCCATGACTTCGTGGTGTGCCATAATCATGATGCCAATATGTGCCATGAAACGAAACTCCCGTCCATGAAATGAAGCACACCCAGGGTACACCCGGTAAGTCAAATCCATTGCCTTCATCGGCTGCCATGTGACGCGAGGGTTGTTTTCGTTCGACACGATATTCACCAATCGGGGTATCGCCATCGAAAATGCCAGATGACATGGGTGCCGCAAATACCACCCTCCCATTTTCGAGGGCTGCTAACTGCTGTTTTGCCAGGTTTACTTTGATCAATTTATCGGTAACTTCAGGAGAGATCGGCGTGATTTCAGAGGCTTCGATAGGGCGTAAATGTTTGGCTAATACGTAATAATAGCCACCCAACAGATCGTCTATGATGCGGTACCACACTTCACCCATAGCATCCGTGGATACCTCACTCACCCAGTAAGTGCTGGCATAATAAAGCCGATAAACCCTCCTTAGCTTTCCTTTCTCGTTTTGCCAGGCTTGAGTCCAGGGCACAGAAACTTCCGCTAAGAAGCCATCCTTGGGAATAGTAAATACTGGGTCATTGATAATCTCTTCAACGGGCTGCACATATGGGCTTTGAATCCATCCCTTTTCAGTTCGCAACCAAATTGGATTACGCTCAGGTTTAGGGTCTCCCACAATTGCCTCATAAATTTTTACCGTTTCATCCGTCAGATAAAATCCTAATTCACGGCTGGCTATGGTAGGTTGTTCATAACAGCGTAGAGACATCGTTGTGCGCCCTAAGTGAAATGGCTGCGTTTCGTCAGCTAACGCAGTAAATATTTTGTTCGGTGGATAAAATAACAAGCTTAATGCGGCAGCCCCTCCGACTTTCATAAATTGACGCCGCGAGATGAGTTTGCGCTTCATAAATTAAGATTTTCTAGAACCTTTCGACAAGTATAAACTCATTCATTTTATCCAGAATTATTTCTTTTCACAAGGTTTGAAAAAAGACTACTCACCCGACGGTTTTAATCATCCGTCATTGCGAGGGGCGTTTTTTGCCCCGAAGCAAACTTTAAATCATAGAAAATGATATGCTTTAGAAAGATTGCTTCATTCGCTTCGCTCTTTCGCAATGACAACTCGCAAACT
>JBDKUB010000330.1:0-4300 GCA_039679915.1 Anaerolineaceae bacterium | reverse complement strand
GGATGAAATAGGTTTTATGGTGAAATACATCACCGAAGAAGGATTCCTGCGCTTCATTCCCCTGGGTGGATGGTTCGACCAAGTCTTACTTGGACAGCGTGTGGTAGTAAAGACCAGTAAAGGCGATATAATCGGCGTGATTGGCGCAAAACCGCCTCATCTTATCCCCGCCAGTGAACGAGATAAAGTCGTTCAAAAGAAAGATATGTATATTGATATCGGTGCATCCAGCCAAACGGAAGTCCAAGAAGCCGGCGTGCGCCCTGGTGATCCGGTAATACCACAGAGCACCTTCTCTATCCTGGCAAATAAAAAGACTTATCTTTCTAAAGCATTCGATGACCGGGTTGGTGTGGCAATTATGATTTCGGTATTACAAAACCTGCAAAAAACCACCCATTCCAATACCGTTTTCGGGGCTGCAACAGTAATGGAAGAAGTAGGGTTAAGAGGCGCCACGACCAGTGTAAGAGCGGTAGACCCTGATGTAGCGATTATATTAGAATCGGATATTGCTGGAGATGTTCCGGGTATAAAGCCGGAAGAATCAGCTATTAAATTGGGGAAAGGTCCTTCGGTATTGATATATGATACGCGAATGATCCCCAACCTCAAACTGCGGGATCTTGTGATGGATATTGCCAAGGAGAAGGAAATACCTGTGCAAACCTCGTACATAGAAGGCGGTGCAACTGATGGCGCTGCCATTCACTTGCATGAGGTTGGCGTACCCACCGTGGTCATTGGAGTTGCCGCGCGTCACATTCATTCCCATAATGCCATTATCCACCGGGATGATTATGATAATGCAGTAAAGCTGGTATCAAGCCTAATCGTCCGTTTAGATAAAGCTATGGTTCGAAATTTAGTTGAATGATCTAATATCACATCGATGAGATTTTTGGAGGCAGGATGTCGGATACTATTTATCAGATTGCTGCTGAACTAAAAAAGCAGATCGAATCCTATCAAACGGAAATAGAAGTACAAGATGTTGGTACGGTCATTGAAGCCGGAGATGGAATTGCCCGGGTACGTGGCTTGGCAGGTGTGCGGGCTCAAGAATTAGTGCAATTTGCCAATGGAGTGATGGGAATTGCATTCAACCTTGAAGCCAACGAAGTGGGCGTAATCATCATGGGTGAATACTCTGGCGTCGAAGAAGGGATGTTAGTAAATTCTACCGGCCGGATTGCTTCTGTTCCGGTAGGAGATGGAATGGTGGGCAGAGTTGTCAATGCCTTGGGACAGCCTGTGGACGGTAAAGGACCTGTTAAATTCGACCACTATCGGCCTATTGAACGCATCGCTCCCGGCGTTGTCTCCCGTAGGGATGTCGATACACCGGTTCAAACCGGCCTCAAAGCCATCGATTCGATGATCCCCATAGGGCGAGGTCAGCGAGAATTGATAATCGGTGATAGACAAACCGGAAAAACTGCAATCGCTATTGATACCATCATCAACCAAAAAGGCAAGAATCTGGTTTGTATCTACGTTGCCATCGGACAGAAAAAAGCCGCCATTGCTCGAACCGTTGATATCCTAGAACGCTATGGAGCCATGGATTACACCACAGTCGTTATCGCCTCAGCCGACGAACCGGCAGCCCTTCAATATATTTCTCCCTATTCTGGTTGCGCAATCGGTGAAGAATTCATGGAAATGGGAAGAGATGCCCTGGTAGTCTATGACGACCTCTCTAAACATGCCTGGGCTTATCGACAAGTCTCCTTATTGCTGAGACGGCCTCCCGGACGAGAGGCTTATCCTGGAGATGTGTTCTATCTGCATTCACGCTTACTCGAGCGGGCAGCCAGATTAGCTGATCAATATATTATCGTAAAGCAAACAACCCAAGAGGAGCAAGCGGATATCAAAGAGAGTGTCGATGGCGTAGTATTCGATGGACCGTTATCGCGACATGAAGCTGAAGCCTCTTTGAAATCTAAAACAGATTCGGCGAATTATAAGATTGTAAAAGTAAAAGGATCAGGAGGTTCATTGACTGCTTTACCGATCATTGAAACATTATTGGGAGACGTTTCTGCTTATATTCCAACCAATGTGATTTCGATAACCGATGGGCAGATTTACCTGGAGAACAACTTGTTTTATGCAGGGATCCGCCCGGCAGTCAATGTAGGGCTTTCGGTATCCCGGGTGGGTGGGGATGCTCAAACAAAAGCGATGAAGCAAGTTACAGGGCGATTACGCCTGGATATGGCAGCATTTCGTGAGCTGGCAGCATTTGCTCAAATTAGTTCCGACCTCGATAAATCCACTATGGCTCAGCTTAATCGAGGTAGACACCTCCAAGAAATCTTGAAACAGCCTCAATATGAACCGATGTCGTTAGAAGATCAAGTCATTGTGCTTTATGCTGGCACGCGAGGTTATGCAGATAATATTGCGTTACAAGAGATGAAGCGATGGGAGACATCTTTGCTGCGCTTCATGAGTTCAACTCATCCCGATATTGTAAAAGATATAGCCGAAAAGAAAATAATCAGGAGTGAGATCGAACCAGAATTGAAGGCGGCTATTGAATCCTTTACATCGGCATGGCAATAGGGTGACGCAATGGCAAATACGAGAGAAGTACGATTACGCATAAGAAGCGTCAAAAACATCGCTCAAATTACTCGTGCAATGCAAGCCGTAAGCGCCAGCAATGTCCGCAAAGCCATGCAGGCAATGATGCAAACGCGGCCGTATTCTCAAAAAGCCTGGCAGGTATTAACCCATTTGGCGCAACAACCTGGAAGAGCCAATTTGCATCCTTTACTTTCCACACGGGTACCGGTCAAGAATATATTGGTCATTATGATAACGGGTGACCGGGGATTAGCCGGCTCGTACAATACCAACATTGTGCGTTACACCATAAATACTTTTGATAATTATCCTGCGCAGGTAAGTTACGTGACCGTGGGCAGAAAGGGGCGAGATCTATTAGCGAGACGGAGAAAAAACATCATCGCTGAATTTAGCCATCTACCCCCTGCGCCTGCATTCGTCGATGTAGCCCCCATAGGAAAGATTGCCGTGGAGGAATTTCTCCAGGGCATCGTCGATGAAGTTTACCTGGTATATACTGATTTTGTTAATATGGTAAGACAGAATGCAACGGTAAAGAAATTGCTGCCTCTGGAAATCGAAAAAACCGAACAACGCGTTCAGGATTTCGAAATTATCAAGGGAAAGCTACACGCAACCTACATTTATGAACCAGGGGAAACCGAGATCATCGACGAAATTGTCCCCCGGTTTACCGCATTACAGGTTTACCAGGCAATCCTTGAATCGTTAGCCAGTGAACATGCTGCGAGAATGGTTGCAATGAAAAATGCTACCGATAGTGCTACAGAGTTATCTGCAGCATTACAGCTTGAATATAACAAAGCAAGACAGCAAACGATAACCAATGAAATGTTGGATATCGCAGCCGGCGCGGAAGCGCTTGGTTAATCATGCAGGAAACGTAAAAATCGTGTTGGAGGTTTGAATGGTCAGAGCAACTGGAAAAATAGTCCAGGTGTTGGGCGGCGTCGTTGATGTCGAATTCCCTGATGAAAATTTACCAGAAGTATATGAAGCTATTCGTGTTCCCAGAGAAGGTCAGGAAGATCTTACCCTTGAAGTGGAAAAGCACCTGGGAAACAATTGGGTACGCTGTGTAGCCATGGATTCCACTGATGGATTACCGAGAGGCGTTCCTGCATATAGCACAGGTGAGCCAATCATGGCACCCGTAGGAGAAAACACGCTTGGCAGGGTATTCAATGTATTGGGAGAACCGGTTGATAAAAAAGGTCCGGTTCACACCGATCTTTATTATCCAATTCATCGGTCTGCGCCAAAATTCTCCGACCAATCGACGCGGGTCGAGGTATTCGAAACCGGGGTAAAAGTCATCGATCTCATTGCACCATTTACCAAAGGAGGGAAAACGGGTATTTTCGGGGGCGCCGGTGTGGGTAAAACAGTCATCATTATGGAATTGATTCGCTCTATTGCTACTGTGCACCAGGGCAACTCGGTGTTTGCTGGCGTGGGAGAGCGCACTCGCGAAGGGACTCAACTATACCGTGAGATGCTCGAATCGGGCGTGATGAAGGATACGGTCATGGTTTTCGGACAGATGAACGAACCTTCGGGTGCTCGTTTACGGGTCGCCTTATCTGCCCTTTCGATGGCAGAGTATTTTCGCGATAAAGGCAGGGATGTACTCCTTTTTATAGATAATATATTCCGCTTCAGCATGTCGGGATCGGAAGTTTCTGCTTTGTTAGGGAGA
>JBDKUB010000332.1:0-2552 GCA_039679915.1 Anaerolineaceae bacterium | reverse complement strand
TAACATTAACCTCCGTGTATCCGGATGAACACCCGGTAAAGTTAGTGCATGCTGCCGGCACGAAGGATGAGCTAATCGAATCCTGCCCATTATTCGAGATAGATCGCAGCGCAAATATCGGCGTAATGACTTGTCTTTATTTGCCAGAATTAGACGAGAGATCATCATTCGAGGCATTTCAAGAGATCGTAGCTCATTTACGAGCTTTCGATGGGTGTCCCTGGGATAAAGAGCAGACTCATAAAAGTCTTCGCCCGTATTTACTGGAAGAAACCTATGAGGTATTAGCCGCTTTGGATGCAAATAACCCGGATGATTTGTGCGAGGAATTGGGAGATTTATTGCTGCAAATTTATTTACATGCGCAAATTGCTTCCGAAGAAGGCGAATTTACGATGGCGGATGTATTACGGGGCATTCATACCAAAATCGTCAATCGCCACCCCCATGTTTTTGGAGATATAGAGATAAAAGATACCCAGGGCGTTTTACGCCATTGGGAGCAGATAAAAGCGGTTGAAAGAATCAACAACGGAAAGAGTGAAGGTGGTTTATTAGCGAGCGTCACACAGACATTACCTGCCCTAAGCCAGGCGCAGGAAATCCAGAGACGGGCAGCCAGGGTTGGTTTCGATTGGAAAGATATCCAAGGGGTATGGAAGAAAGTGCAAGAAGAGTTGGGTGAAATCCGCCGCGCCAAGACTGTCGAAGAGATCAATCATGAAATTGGCGATCTGCTTTTCACGACGGTCAACCTGGCGCGCTGGCAGCAAATAGATGCTGAAAGTGCGTTGAGAGAAACAAATACTCGATTCCGAAAACGGTTTGCCAAAATGGAAGAGGAAGCACAAAACCGCCAGGTTAATTTATCCGATTTATCTTTAGATGAATTGGAAGCTCTCTGGCAGGAAGCAAAAAAAGATCAAGATTTCCAGCGGGCATAGATTGCCATCGATAACAATCTCCCCCCGCTTTTTTCTTTTAGCGCTAATTCCCCAATCGAAATTTCGCCCCCAATTTTTTGTGTGGCTTGATTCAATACATAATACAAGCTCAAGGATGAAGCTTGTATGGCATAAGCGGTTACGACGATAAACAGCGGTCGAGAACTAAGAATCTCGATACAATCATTCAGCAGGGCAGCGAAAAGCTCGAAAAACTCCCATACTTCACCCTTTGGACCGCGTCCAAACTTGGGAGGGTCCAGGATAATGCCTTCATATCGATGACCGCGACGCATTTCCCTGCGCAAGAATTTGATGGCGTCATCTACGATCCACCGAATAGGACGCGTTTCTAATCCGGATAATGCTTGATTGGTGCGCGCCTGGGCGATGGATTTCTTGGAAGCATCGACATGGGTCACCTGAGCACCGGCCTTAGCGGCGGCTAAGGTGGCTAAACCGGTATATCCAAATAAATTCAAAACCTGCGGCGGCTTATCGCTTTGTTGGATAAGGCTCTGAATCCAATCCCAATGGACGGCTTGCTCAGGAAAAACCCCCATATGACGCGACCCACCGGTAAAAGCCTGGAATTGCAATTGTTTATAGGTCATCAGCCAGGGGTTCTCTTTCAAGGGCTGATTGAATTTCCAAACGCCTCCGCTTTCCTGCTTTGTTGGTTGAAATATCCCATGGGATGAGAGCCAGATTTTATCATCAAGAATCGGTTTCCAAATGGCTTGCGGAGCGGGGCGGACAAATCGATAAGGCCCATAGCGCTCGAGTTTTTGTCCGTCCCCGCTGTCTAACAGCTCGTAGTCAACCCAATCCGTTGGGTATAGAATTTCGATTTTAGGAGTTACCGAAGATGCGGACGAATTCATTTGAACAAGGAAGAAAGATTGGGATGTAAGTGAAAAAAGTTTCTATTTTTTATCTCGATGAATATTTAGACAAGTTCGAACTTAGCCGTGAAATGGCGCAGTAATTCTGGGGCATATGTAAAACGGAGACCTCTCACGCGCTCTTTTTGCTTTGCTATTTTCGCAAATACGTCAGCTACATAATCGAGATGGCTTTGGGTATAAACACGGCGAGGAATTGCTAGGCGAACCAGCTCCAATTTTGGAAAAACCATTTCCCCGGTTTCATTATCCTGATATGCAAACATTACCGAACCGATTTCAGTGGTGCGGATACCTCCTTCGATATATAATTCTACAGAAAGGGCTTGCCCGGGAAATTGATATTGCGGGATGTGAGGTAAAAAATTTCCGGCATCCACGTAAACCGCGTGCCCTCCGGGAGGCTCGATAATCGGAACCCCAATATCCAAAAGGCGGTTTCCCAGATAGGAAGTTTGTCCTAAGCGGTAGGATAAATAATCTTCGTCCAAACCCTCCCGCAGACCAGCAGCCATGGCATCCAAATCTCTGCCTGCCAACCCGCCATATGTCGGGAATCCTTCCCGCAAAATGAGTTCATTACAGGCAGCCTGATAAAGGGCTTCATCATTCATCGCAAGAAACCCGCCGATGTTAACAATGGCATCTTTTTTAGCGCTCATCGTCGCGCCATCTGCCAGTGAAAAAATCTCGCGTGAAATTT
>JBDKUB010000162.1:0-3693 GCA_039679915.1 Anaerolineaceae bacterium | reverse complement strand
TATCGCGAGTGGAGAAAATGGCATATCCGCCCATTCCATACCGGGAATACCATTCCAGTTTGGATACACCCGAGATTGTCACCCCGCAACGTTTGGAATCCTCCTGCCAACTTGTATTGGATTTGATCAAAGCCTGGGAGCATAACCAGTATGTTGTCAATAAGTTCAAAGGAGAGGTTTTTCTTTCCGGTTATGGAATATGGATCGATTACAATACGAACCCTGAGGGAAGTTTGCGCTTATTCGAAATCATGGAGCGCTGTGATGGAGAGCATACCGTAGCAGATATCGCCTGCGAGCTAGAAATATCTTTTCAAGCGGTGTGGGATGTGGTAGATATGTTCGCCCAGAAGGATTTGGTCTGGTTCAGCCGTACCCCCCAGCCTACCTCCCCTCGGCGATGAGACCGTAGTATCGACTTCAGTCGGCACAATCCTAGAGGGATTGTCCTAAAAGAAGGCTGTCACCTCGAGCGAAGCGAGAGGTCTTTTCATTCACATGCTAAGATGTCTCGCTTCGCTCGACATGACATAGATTACTTTTTGGACAGCCCCATTACAATGAAAACGTAGTAACGACTAAAGTTATTACAACAAAACCTATTACCTATTACTTATGAATTTACCCTATCAAATTAAACATCAACTGAAACTTATCCGCTGGCAAGGCCGGAGATATCTAGCAGCAATGCGCTGGGGCGCCTCCCGACTGAACAGGTCGCCGGCTGTATTGGGCAATGCCATGCCCAAATCCGGTTCGCACCTGATCATTCAAGTGTTACAGGGACTGGTGAAAATAGGTCCTTTTGTCAATCCCGGCTTTCCTCCAGTTAATCGCGGCGAAGATAACAGCCTTTTGACCGAAGACCAAGTATTAGCCAATATCAAAGCCATGAAGCCAGGCGATATTGGTTATGGATATATTCATGCCCGGCAGCCTTTCATCGATGCCTTGACGGCGCCTGGCAGGGCAACTGTGTTCGTATACCGTGACCCGCGTGATATGGTCATCTCCCACATATTTTATGCCACCGAAATTCATCCGAGGCATAATATGCATCGCTATTACACGGAGATTTTGCAGAATATGGAGGAGCGCATCAATGCCGCGATAACGGGGGTAGACGAGCCTGGTTCTGAACTCTCCGGGGTACGGGCAAAATATGAAAAATATCTGGGTTGGTTTGACTACCCTGAAGTATTATGTTTGCGATTTGAGGATTTGATCCTGAAAAGGGATGAAGCTTTAGGGCGTTTATTGGATTATCTTGAGCAACGCGGGTTCGAGGGCCAACTCAGCCGTTCGCAAGCCATAGCAAGTATTAAAAGCGCGATTGCCCCACGCCGCTCAGGAACATTCCGCAGAGGGAAGCCGGGCAACTGGCAGGAATATTTCACGCCAGCCAATAAAGCCATCTTTAAACGCGAGACCGGCGACTTATTAATTCGAATGGGGTATGAGGAAAACGATCGTTGGTAAAAACGCAGGTTAGGAAAAGCCAATTAACCAGTTTACCTCAGGTGGGAGGCATCCCTTTAGATTTATATGCCCGATTGGTGCGCCGTGCTTTGCGGCGATTATCACAAAAAATTCGTTATCGCCGGTTCAGCCTCAAAAGAGTGCCGGTTTTATTTGCCAACTCCTTTCCCAAAAGCGGTACCCATCTGCTGACACAGGCATTGCAGGGTTTTCCTTCATTGGGTCCCGCTGTGGACAGCGGTTTGCCAGCCGTCGTCACTTATGAAGGCGATACCGGCCGGACCCGCGCCCCTGATGAAATTCTGCATGATTTACGGCGGTTTTTACCCGGGGATATTGGGTATGGGCACTTGCACGCTATTCCCGAATTGATAGAATTTTTCAGACAAGACGGATATGCCAGCTATTTTATTTTACGCGATCCTCGCGATGTGGTGATCTCCCATGTTCATTATGTTACCGATCTGGAACCACGCCATGCTTTGCACTGCTACTATACCGAAGAGCTGCATAATTTCGACGAGCGCCTCATGATCAGCATTCAAGGTTTGCGGGGGGTGGATTTTGATTTTCCTGATATTTACCAACGGTTCGCACCTTATTTAGGATGGATGGAAATTCCGCAGGTGATGGTTTTGCGTTTTGAGGATTTCATTGCCAATCGCATACTTATTCTGCAGGAAGTCATCGAGTTTGCTGTTCAAAGAGGTTTTCCTCTGGCATTGGAGAAAGAAGAGGCGATTAGCGTCCTGGCATCTAATATCGATCCACAACGGTCACCCACTTTTCGAAGTGGTAAAACAGGGGGGTGGCGCAGCCAATTTACTCCTGAGCATAAAGCGCTTTTCAAAGAGATTTGCGGAGATTTGTTGATCCGTTTGGGATATGAGAAAAACAATGACTGGTAATCATCCAGAATGTTCGATAGTCATACGAGCTTATAATGAGGAAAAACATCTAGGGCGGTTATTAGAGGGCATTGCTCAACAAACCATCACCAATGTGCAGATTATCATTGTCGATTCGGGATCGACTGATGGCACATTGGATGTGGCTTCGGCGTATGACACCCATATCCTGCACATATCCCCTAACGAGTTTACTTTTGGGCGTTCCCTCAATCGGGGAATTGCCCAGGCGCAGGCTGAGAAAGTGGTCATCGCCAGTGCTCATGTTTACCCGGTATATCCGGATTGGCTGGAGCGGCTGCTAGCGCCGTTCGATAATCCACAAACTGGCTTGGCTTATGGGAAGCAGCGCGGCGCCGAAACAAGCCATTTCTCCGAAAAACAGGTGTTTATTCACTGGTATCCCGATATATCCAATATGCAACAGAATCAGCCCTTCTGCAATAATGCCAATTTAGCCATCCGACGCTCCCTGTGGACAGAGCATCCTTTCGATGAGACATTAAGCGGTTTGGAAGACGTGGCTTGGGGAAAGTGGATTTTGGAGCAAGGCTACCATTTGGCTTATGTTGCCGAGGCAGAGGTCATTCATGTTCACAATGAAACGCCGCGAGCTGTGTTCAACCGCTATAAGCGGGAAGCTATGGCGTTTAAACGGATATTCCCTCAAGAACAATTTCATCTTGGTGATTTCGTGCGTTTGGTGACCAGTAATATCATCAGCGATTGGATTGAGGCGGGGAGAATGAAAATATTACTTCGCAATTCATGGAGTATATTTTGGTTTCGTTGGATGCAGTTTTGGGGTACTTATCAGGGGTACCGACAAACCGGTCCGTTGACGGCTAAACTGCGTCAGACCTTTTATTACCCGACAAAGGTGAGGCTGGCTCAGCAAGAATCGCCCCGACAGATCGCGCCAATCCAGTATAATGAGGCTGAAATCGAACATCACTCCGATGTGTGAGATGTGTGAAATAAAGCGAGAATATGGATGGATAAACCAGTAAAGGTGGATAAGCAATGCTACCTTTGGAATCTTTATCAGTTGGATTACTCAGTGAAATTCTAGACATGCTGGAAGAAAGCCATTCTCTTTCCCCGGTAGACATCGTTGATCTTTCAGATGCAGACGCGAGTTTCAAAGAAAGGATTTTTCAAGAGGGAATATTATGGAAAGAATAAATGAACGGTCGAGAATCGCTCAAAAAGCGCTTAATTCTCTGACAGAAATTGTGAGTGAAGAAAATCCTACCGCAATTCAACGCGATGCTGCAATTCAACGATTCGAATATTCATTTGAAGC
>JBDKUB010000570.1:0-3295 GCA_039679915.1 Anaerolineaceae bacterium | reverse complement strand
AATTGTAATAAACTTTTCCATTATTTCTATGCCTTAGGAACAAATTCCTATATAATACTATCCCGAGATCAATATTGAGGAGCTAAACGTTATGTCTCAAAAAAACACATCAAGGGGAAAACTATGGCGGAAATTTATAGCTTTTGTTTTTATTATGTTTTCTATAGCTGCCTGTGAATTCAATAGAACTTCGTTTGCTACAACTAAAGATGTTGAGGAAGACATCATAGATAGCTCTGATACTTACGCTCAGCTTACTGTGGATAATGAATATTTTACCTATTTGCCAATAATAAGGGCTTCTAAGGAAGAAAATATCCTTGGTATGCAGATGGGTTATATTTCGTATTCCAGTGGGTTATCCCAATTGGCGAGTACACAGTCGTATTGGGTTGGTGGAGCTCCAATTCTATGGTCGGAAATTGAAAAAACAAAAGGTAACTATGATTGGTCTGCCGCCGAATCCTCTGCAATTCAATGGCAAAGCGCTTCATCTGAAGGATTTTACCCGATTGGGAATGTTCGCAGCACTCCCACTTGGGCACAACTACGACCGGGTTATTATTGTGGTCCAATGAAGGAGCAGTATTTCAAGGATTTCGCTGAGTTCATGCGTCAGGTTGTCTCTCGGTATAGTGTTCCTCCCTATAACGTTAAATATTGGGAAATTTGGAATGAACCCGATGTGGATTACAGGTTGGTTGGCGGTGATAGTCAGTTTGGTTGTTTGGGCAACAGCGACGATAAAAAATATTACGGCGGTGGATATTATGCCAAAATGTTGAAAGCAGTATACCCAGCCATCAAAAGCGCCAATCCAAATGCCCAGGTACTTGTGGGTGGTTTATTGTTAGATTGTAATCCTAACAAACCCGGTATTGATTGTATATCGTCGAGGTTTTTTGAGGGCATTGTTGCTAATGGTGGAGGTCCGTATTTTGATGGGGTTAGTTATCATGCTTATAATTACTTTTCTTATACTTGGGGCTTGCCTGAAGGGGATCGATATTCTCAGAATTTAGGGCATTATAAGAGCAACGATAAATGGAATAGTCAATGGAATACTACTGGTCCGGTGCTAATCGAAAAAGCTGGATATTTGAATGGAATATTATCGAAATATGGCGTAAGCGGAAAATATCTGCTCAATACTGAGGATGCTTTAAATTGCTCGGTATGCAGCGGGGAGATCGTTGACCCATATAATGAAAATCCTACACCTGCTTTTGAAACCACAAAAGCATATTACATTGTACAAGCCAATGCTGCCGCAAGAAACTTAGGGTTAAAGGCAAATCTTTGGTACAGCCTTCTTGGTTGGCCTGAAAAAAATACTGGGTTATTGAATGCTGATTTATCTGAGCGAGAAGGTTTTGTTGCATATCGCGTTGCCAGCGAAAAATTATCGGGTGTAGAAAATCTTGGGGTCATTACCAGCTCCGATATTAATCCTATTACCGGTATCAGCGGTTACAAGTTTATTCGTAAAAATCGACAGGTATGGGTGGTTTGGTCGTTGGATGGCAATAATCATGACGTGACTCTCCATTCAAGTAAACAGTTAGCTGCCATAACAGATGCTTTAGGCGTAGCGCAACCCCTTTCCACTTCGTGTACCATTACCATCAAGCCTCTCTATATTGAATGGATTCCCTGAGAAATCACCCGAATATATTTTTTAGTGTTTCGATTTCAAAGCAGCTCAATTCGAAATCTTTGGTAATATTTCGGAGTGCAACGCACTAATGAAGCCTCACGAATAGATTACAATAAGAGCCGATTCATATGTTGGAGAAAAGATGAATTTTATCCCTACTAAGCTGAATAATGTGCTGATCATTGAACCTCACGTATATGGTGACCTGCGTGGATTTTTTATGGAAACTTATCGAGCTCAAGAATTTGCTGAGGCAGGGATTCCGGATCATTTCGTTCAAGATAACCACTCCGGTTCTAGGCATGGAACGTTGCGCGGATTGCATTATCAATTGCGTCATGCTCAGGGAAAATTGGTACGGGTTGTTGCAGGGGAAGTGTTTGATGTGGCTGTGGACTTGCGCAAAAACTCGATTTCCTTTGGCAAATGGATTGGCATTAACCTTTCAACCCAAAATCGAAAACAATTATGGGTGCCGCCCGGTTTCGCACACGGCTTCTATGTAATCAGCGATTGGGCTGAAGTTCTTTATAAGACCACGGATTATTATGCCCCCGAGTGGGAGCGTACTTTATTATGGAATGATCCGGCGATTGGAATTAATTGGCCGGTTATTGCGGGTGAAAATCCCGTGCTGTCTGACAAAGACCAGCAGGGGAAACCTTTGTCAGAAGCGGATATATATGATTAAAATACAGGCTGTTGATCCATGAAAAATGTTCTTATCACAGGCGGCGCAGGATTTATCGGCTCTAATTTCGTCCGCTATTTATTACGAGCAGAACCCTCCATCCAAATTGTGAATTTGGATGCTTTGACTTATGCCGGCAGTTTGGAGAACATCAAGGATTTACCCGACTCTCAACGCCATCGATTTATTCAGGGGGATATCTGCGACCGTTCATTGGTGGAGGATATTTTCCACCGCTACACAATCGATACTCTAGTGCATTTTGCTGCGGAATCGCATGTCGATCGATCTATTCTCAGCCCGGAGCAGTTCGTAAAAACCAATGTAATGGGTACTTTCACTCTTTTGGATGTTGCCAGGCGTGTTTGGATAGATGAAAAAATCGTACCATTGGAAGAAGTCCGTTTTCATCATGTTTCCACAGATGAAGTTTTTGGGTCTTTGGAAAAAGATGATCCACCATTCAACGAAAACACACCCTATGCTCCCAATTCTCCATATGCTGCTTCGAAAGCTGCCAGCGATTATTTGGTCCGAGCTTATAGTCAGACTTACGGTTTACCTGTAACGGTAACGAATTGTTCGAATAATTATGGACCATTTCAATTTCCGGAAAAATTGATTCCTTTGATGATCTTGAATGGCATCACCGGGCGTGCAATGCCAATCTATGGCGATGGAATGCAAATACGGGATTGGTTGTTCGTGGAAGATCATTGTGAAGCGATCTATATGGTACTTCGCAAAGGTCGCTTGGGTGAAACTTATAACGTTGGTGGGAATAATCAGCCAGCTAATATGACTATTGTCAGCACATTGTGCAATATATTGGATGCATATTTGCCAACATCCACGCATGTACCTCATAAAAATTTAATGATGCATGTTGCAGACCGCCCTGGGCATGACCGACGTTATGCCATGGACATAAGTAAAATCCAAAAGGA
>JBDKUB010000187.1:0-1826 GCA_039679915.1 Anaerolineaceae bacterium | reverse complement strand
ATGAGCTTCCCAACCACCAGCAGAATATTCTCGTCGTAGAAGTAGATAAATTGGAAACGGCAAAACCGAGACTTATTAGTGTATGGTTGATGCTGTATATCAAAAACACACCAAAAATCACCTGGATGCCGCTTTATCTGGCTTCGTCTGATAATAAAGGCGATTCGTCCTTTAGAAATATCATAACGGATAAAAAATTCATTCTTGGTGAAAATAAAACACTTCCCACCCAATTCGAATCGTCATTGCGAAAAAATGACATCTGGTGGCATGGGTATATCATCACCGACCAGCAAGGTATCAATAGATTAACCGAGTTACTGAAGTCGTCGCCTCATACCACAATAAGTAATTCGGAGTTAGATGTCGAAGCAATCAACGCGGTATCTCTGCTGCCAAAATCAGCCATGCAAGAAGTAAATAAAATCGAGAATATTTGTAACCTGTCATCTTATTTGGAAAATCCCATGGTGATAAAAACATGGTTCGATGATGGCCAAAACCTGACAACCGATCTACCTACTGAAGAATTAGTAACGCAATGGATAGCTTTGATTGGGAAACAAACCAATCTCACCTGTGAGTTCCCATCGCTCTTTACCATTCCGTAACCGAATCACTCAAAACATTTTGGCATATAACTTGCACCGATTTGGTTATCAACCAGATCGGTCTTTTTTACCCAGGAAGGTTCTCATGATCACATTAACCACATATGACGTCATGCTAATCATCATTGCCACACTTTTCTTTATCGGCGTGCTTTCGACCATCATCGGCATCATTATCTTGGTTACAAAATCCATCGGCAAAGAAGTGAGCACCATCGCCGTACAAACCACAAAACTGGCAGAAAAAGGCATCGCTGAAGATATTGCGGGTTTAGTGGGGAATGCCTCCTCCCTACTCGATGCTATCAATCAGCTCGTCATCAATACAGCCGGAGTAGGCGTTTTTCTCACATTATTTGGATTGCTGATGATTGCAGCCGCCGGAATACTCACTCTTCAAATTTACTAAAGGTAAACCTATATGCCTGGCTCATTGTCTCACGTCATCTCCGGGTTAAAACAAATTCTGCCTGATTCCACCTGGAACTGGGTAATTCCTGCCCTGCTGAAGGAACCCCTTGTTTGGGAAAGTTTGTGCTCAATCGATGAGAAAGACAACGATTATATTTATAAAAAGATTATTCACCGACCAGAGGATTGCACACCCGCGGCTGTAGCATTAGCCCTGTTGAATTACCCATGTCCACCCGAACAATTACGTTCATTGCCTCTCCTACCCGTGGATGAAGGATTTCGCGATGCGGTCGAAGCGGTTACGAATGAAAATACCAGCGGTTTACCTCAGGCAGGATTATTGGCATTGCAGTTGCGCGAAGAATACCGTAAGCACGGCGCCTGGGATAATGGGCTTGGTCAGATACCAGCGGCAGCATTATGTTGCCTTTTTGGCATCATTCCCGACCAGCTTATGCTGCTAAAAACCATCATCGATGCTCAGGAGAATAAAAGCGATGCTGCAGAAATTCAGTCGATTCAACTCGCTCTGCATGTGCTATTGAGCAATCCATTACCCCCTGAGGCTGTTTCAGAATTGGTGGGTTTATTACTACCCCAACTGCCCCTTTCTTGTCAGCATCGGCTGATCGCCATTCTGAATGAATATAACCCTCAATTAGGATCTCAGGTCGCCCGATGCTTCTTGAACGACTACGCCCCTGAACCATCGAAAAAACCAACGACCCTTTTGGAAGCTATCAAAGAATTGAACCAAAAGGCGGAATTCGCAGAAATTTCTCGCCTGGCTGGTGATACAGA
>JBDKUB010000192.1:0-1532 GCA_039679915.1 Anaerolineaceae bacterium | reverse complement strand
GTCCTACGAAAACAACTTTGGAACATGGCAATTCAAACCAATCCAGATTGGCTGTTGTGTCTTGATGCTGATGAAATCTTTGAAGAAAAAGCCCAGTTTAAAATCGATACCTTAATCAACCAACCCACTTATGATTGGTATGGATTTCGGCTTTTTGATATGTGGGATGAAAGTCATTACCGAGATGACCAACATTGGACTGCTCACAACCGTTATTGGGTTACTCTCATCCGCTACCAACCGAAATTTGAATACCAATGGAGAGAAACAGGCCAGCACTGCGGACGGTTTCCATATAATATTGATGAGCTCCCGGGACGGGGTGACGGATTGAGAATTAAACACTTAGGATGGATGAGAGAAGAAGATCGAATCACAAAATTTGAACGGTACAAAAAAGATGATCCGGGGTTTCTGATGGGAAATACCGGTCAATACAAATCTATTCTCGATCCTCATCCACAATTAGAGAGGTGGACAGAATGAGCTTGCCACCATCCTGTTATCTCGGAGATCATCGAATCATCATGCAACCCTCTTTTGGGGGGAAACTCATTATCCCATCAACTGATTTGTCGATTATGCCCGACTTTATTCTATCGGGACATATTGAGGCGGAATTATGCAACTGGATCCGAAACAACATTCAGCCTGGGAATCTCTGTATAGATGTAGGGGCAAATATTGGATTTATTACTTTATTACTTGGAATTATGAAGGCAAAGGTATACAGTTTGGAAGCCAATCCTACAGCGTTTGACTTTCTCAATGACAATGTGAAAATGAACGGTCTCGATGCTAAGATATTTAATGTTGCGGTATGGTCTGAGGAAACCCAACTCATCTTGCATTCATCCAGTCGAATATTAGGTGGCTCTTCAGTGAAAGAAGCAGGACGATGCCAGTCCGATAATTTAGATGTAGTGGTTCCAGCTCTCAAATTGGATGATTTCTGTTCTGAAGAAGGAATAGACTACATTGACTTTCTCAAAATCGATATCGAGGGTGCAGAGTATCACGCTTTTTTAGGGATGATTGAGCTATTACATTATCGAAAAATCGGAACCATCATTTTTGAATTTTCACGTTGGATGCTGGGAGAAGATCTAAACCTCTTAAAAGAATTTCTCCTCAGTGCTCAGGAAGCCCGATATTTTAGCCTCGGCCCCCATGGCGAAGAACAACCGTTGGATTTGGAAACTCAGTTTCAAAGTGGCCCGAATCAGAATATTTTAATGAGGTTATAAAGGAGGAGTTATGAGCGAGATACAAGATTTAGAAGGAGTGGCATCGGGAGAAGAAGTAAAGCTTATTAATCAAGGAATTAAATCCCAACTCCCGACAATATCACTAACCATGATTGTACGCAACGAAGAGGGGCAACTTCCCCAATGTTTAGACCCCATTAAAGATGTATTAGATGAAATAATTATTGTTGATACGGGGAGTACTGACAAAACCGTCGAAATAGCAAAAAAATACACTGATAAAGTTTTTCATTTTGAGATCCCTAAAATAGTCTATCAGGGCAA
>JBDKUB010000208.1:0-5582 GCA_039679915.1 Anaerolineaceae bacterium | reverse complement strand
TACCGCTTTGGCAGCACGCAAAACGGGAAGCGCGAACCGCATCATGGTGTGGAATTCATCAACAAAGCCGGCACACCTGTGCTGGCAGCCGCCGATGGTAAAGTAGTAGTCGCCGGGAATGACCTGGATACCGCATATGGTCCCATGGTCGATTTTTACGGAAATGTGGTCATCATCGAACATAAGCTGCCGGGGATGGCAGTGCCAATCTATACGACCTACGGCCACCTGTTGAAGGTGGGTGTATCTGTGGGTCAGAAGGTGAAGCAGGGCGAGCCGATCGGCGAGGTGGGGCTAGGCGGTGTGGCTGCCGGCACCCATCTGCATTTCGAGGTGCGTTATGGCGTAAATGACTATAATGCCGTCCGCAACCCGGAATTATGGCTGAAGCCTCATCTGGACGACCAGGGACAGCCTCTGGGCGTGCTGGCTGGACGCATCGTGGATGCACAAGGCGAACTGCTTAGCGCCGAAAATGTGGTGATCAAACGGCTGGATGGAAACGGGAAAATGGTGAAGGCGTATTATCTCACCACCTATGAAGACGCGCGGATGCTGGGGCAGCCACCCTGGTATGATAGCTTTGCTATTGGCGATTTGGAGGCTGGTACTTATCAGATTTCGTTTATCTACAAACACGAGCAGAAGTATCAGGTGCAGGTGATGCCGGGCGGAGTGACCTATGTGTATTTGAAGGGGGAGAAATAGCTATCGGCTATTAGCTGTCGGCTATTAGCTGTCAGCTATCGGCTATCAGCTATCAGTAATAAGCAAGGGGTCTGAGTCATGGGATATAACGTGTTATCTGCTTTTTGATTGGATGAAAAATTACCCCTTGGCATAAAATTCGGTTAATCTCGCAGACGCTCGACGAGACGCCCATTGATGTATTTATGCAAAATACTGGCGATCAGGGTTTGATAGGGGATGCCTTCTTCCAGGGCTTTGTTTTGAATGGCAGCCAGAGTGGTTTCCGAGATGCGGATGTTGACGCGCTTGTCTTTTTTGAGGGTAGCATGGGCGTATTTACGGTAACGTGAAATTTCAGCCTGACTATTTTCAACAGGTTGCCATTCGCCGGATTCGTATGAGTTGAGGATTTCTTGCTCGTCGGGAGCTAAATTTACTTTTTTAGTGGACATCATATTGATACCTTTTAAGCATAATTACTACCTAAATATATTTTGGTGGCTTTACGACTGGGAATAATGGTCTTGAGAAAAATCACATCGTTTTGTTCTACGAAAGGAACCAGGTAAGCATAATTATCGACATTTACAATAAGTATTCGCTGATTTGGATATCGCTCCTGGTTTGGGTGCTGAATAACATCGAGCAAACCACCATTTTCTATATTGAAAATTACATCTTCAAATGAAATGTTGCGTTCTAATAATAAGTGCAAATCCTTATCCGCATTCCATTTGAAATATTTCACAATCAAATTATATCACAATGTATGCCTATTGGCATCAAAATTGAATAATGTAGGTATAATATTTTGCATAGATTATCTGGCTATCGTTGAATGGATTGTATTGATATTACATATCTTTTAGTAGGTTATCGAAAGTATCAAAGCTTTTTAGATTATGACGCGTTCTAGCATCTTCCACAGCTTGTTGGGTTGTTTTGTTTGGAATTCTCACCTCAAAAGGAGTTGAGATAAAAATAGGGTTATTTTGTGTTTTCATCAATCCATGCTAAATATGCCGGCAGTCCCTGCACTATGGGAATTTGGATGATTTCCGGTATCTCGTAGCTGTGGTTTTCTACAATGATTTTTTCCACTTCAGAATACAGATGCGAGGCGGTTTTTATCAACAGCAGAAACTCCGCCTCTTGGGTTATTTTCCCCTGCCACATATAAGTGCTGCCAATATTAATGACCTGCACACAGGCTGCCAGTTGGCGAGAAATCAGCATCTCAGCCAACCGGTCGGTTTCTTCTTTGCTGCCGGTGGTGGTGAGGATGATGTCATAGGATTTTGTCATCGAAGCATTCCTTTTTTATGATGATGACTAGTTATTTATAGTAAAATTCAAAATATCCAATAAACATATTTCACCTATTAAATTAGTAGTAAAATTTGTTCTATTAAATTAATACTAAATAAACCAGCCATTTTGCAATTTTACCCTAGTTGTTTTTTGAGGAGAAATGACTTATGACCTTTGCACAAAGAACCGAACACCTGCGTCCAGAAGGAGCATATCAAGTATTAGCCCGGTCTCAGGAATTAGAAGCCCATGGAAAACACATCATCCACCTTGAAATTGGAGAGCCGGATTTTGATACTCCAGCAAATGTCAGCCTGGCAGGTATCAAAGCCATCGCCAACGGGCAAACTCGCTACAATCCACCGGCTGGCATAAATCCTCTCCGGGAAGTCATTGCGGAATACGCGGGTCGTTTACGGGGAATAGAAATCAAACCGTCTCAAGTTATTGTTGGACCTGGCGCAAAACCTAATTTGTTTTTCCCTACTCTTGCGCTTGTAAATCCAGGTGATGAAGTGATCTATCCTGACCCCGGCTTTCCTACTTACGAAGCGATGATTGGTGTCGCTGGAGGAAAACCCGTTGCAGTACCTTTACTCGAAAAAAACGGTTTCTCGTTCGACCTTGACGCTTTTGATCAACTCGTTAATCCCAAAACGAAATTAATTATTCTCAATTCACCCTCCAATCCAACCGGCGGTGTGATTCCAAAAGCTGACTTGGAACATATTGCTAAAGCAGCATTAAAAAACAATTGTTGGGTCCTCTCTGATGAAATTTATAACAAATTAGTCTTTGATGACATTCAAGCACCCAGCATTGTTTCCATACCCGGCATGGGTGAACGCACTATCATTATGGATGGATTTTCCAAAACATACGCTATGACCGGTTGGCGATTAGGATATGGCATAATGCCGGAACCCCTGGCAAATCGGGTAAGTTTATTGCTCACCCATTCAGTTGGTTGCACAGCTCATTTTACTCAAATCGCCGGAATCGAAGCACTCACTGGACCCCAAGATTATGTGGCAATGATGGTAAAAGAATATCAACGGCGGCGAGATTTGTTGGTAAACGCATTGAACGCAATGCCGGGTATTTCGTGCCTAAAACCCAAAGCAACATTTTATGTCTTCCCGAATATCAGCAAAACCGGTAAAACCTCGGATGAGTTAGCGAACCTCCTCTTGGATGGTGGAGTAGCCGTTTTGCCTGGCTTGGCGTTTGGAAAATATGGCGAGGGATATCTCCGTCTCGTATTTGCTAATTCGTTTGAAAATATTGAAATCGCCATTGAACGAATGGATAAAGTAATCCGGAATCTAAATAAACCGTAGAGAAAGACTTGATCTTGAAAAAAAAGAAGCCGGATATTTTCAATACCGGCTTCATGGAAAAATACGGAAGATGGGGGAATTAGGCTATTTCTTGGGCTTCTTGGGTTTATCCTTTCCGTAGGCGTTGCCTTTATTATTATTCCCGTTGCCATTTTGGTTATTCTGCCCGTTATGATTGCCGTTGTTTGCCGGTCCGGGAGATAACCCCGGTAGTGTATTTTGGGAATTTAAAGCCTGTTTGACATGACCCACGCCATTTTCGGGAGGCTTTCCACCATATGCCTTAAACAACTCCCCTATACCTACACCAGACTCGAACTGCGCCAGAAGCTCTTCGACGGGAACGCCGGAAGCATTCGATAGCGAATACAGTTTAACCAGCACGCCAAAACCGATACCTGCTTCGTGATATGCCATCACCTGATCGCTTACTTGGACAAGGTCCCCGTTTTCATCGAGCGCCCATACCACAGCCAGCTTTGCCAGCGCCAGATTGACGCTTTCGAGCGCGTCAGCATCCTCGATAGTCAGAATAAAGGTGGTTAGGGTGCCATCCGGATTGGTGATCTGGGCTGTGAAAGTACCATCTGGGTTCGCCGATATTACTTGAATCGGTGTAGCGCCGGGCGTATCGCAGCTAGACCATACGCCACTGCCCTCTGCGACTTGTGCGCATCCTTGTGTGGCGGTAAGCGCCTCGGTTAATGAAGCTGCAGAAATATCACCAAAATATTTCCCTAACAGCGAAGCGATGGGATGTTCAGTATTGCTCTCGAGGGTAACGCTGCAGGTAACACCATCTCCGGTATCTATGGTCACCGTTCCAGTGGCTTCGTCCACTGCCGTAACCGTGCCAGAAACCTGCTCACCTGTACAAGCTGGCACACTCTCTGCCTGGGCAACCGATACGATCATTGACATCGCAGTAAACCCGATGATCAAAGCGAAAAGAGTTTGTATTTTTTTCATATCAGATCCTCCATACGTAAAAATCGTTTAAAAGGGAATTATGTTACAAGGTTTGGGGAATCTTAACTGGCTCTTAAATATTTATAGCATTTGATTAAACATAATCAATTTATGATGCACGGTGGATTAGTTGCAACGGTATTAAAGGGAAAATAAATTTCTGATGATAAATCGAATAAACGATATCTTGATAATGACTTTGTGCACTTCATATACCTCGAATTAGAGAAAGATTCGTCTATCATATCGACAATATGGTATGATTTTTATCATCGACGGAAGACTGATTTCGTGTTATTTAATAATAAAGAGATAAACCGCAAGGAATATTTTACGTTGTTCGAGGAGAATATCCAATGAAAGCAACTGAAATCTTGATGGAAGAACATCGTGTCATCGAACGGGTTCTTTCTACCCTCGAAAAAGCAGCTCAACGCCTCGATCGCGGGGACAACATTCAGCTTGCTTTTTTTATCGATGTTGCAGATTTTATTAAAGGCTTTGCCGATGGCTGCCACCATAAGAAAGAGGAAAATGTTCTCTTCCCAGCCATGGTAGCGGGTGGTTTGTCCAATGAATCCGGTCCAATTGCAGTGATGCTGGCTGAACACGAAGAAGGCCGCCGGCTTACTCGCGGAATGAGACAGGCCGCCGAGGGTTTGCAACGGGGCGATATTACCGCCAAAAATTTGATTATCCAAAATGCTTTGGGTTATGTAAACTTGCTTCGTCAGCATATTGTCAAGGAAAACAATGTTCTCTTTCCCATGGCTGAGCGAGTCATTCCTCAGGAAAGGCATCAGAAAATCACCGAAGACTTCGAACATATCGAACATGAAGAAACCGGTGAAGGTATTCATGAGAAATACCTGGGATTGGCAGATAGATTAGAGAAAGAAATGTCAAGCTGACAATAGAGAGTACCTTTAAGTAATTTATAAACCGGAGTTACTATGCCCGTTCTTGATTTCATACAACCGATTCTCGACCAACCCATAGTCTCACGTATCCGGCGCAACCATGGTTTGGAACATGCCACCCTGCATATGTTGGCGCAGCGCTTCCCGCGCACCAGTTTTGCCGGGCATTCGGATGCGGGCGGCTTCTGGATATTGGGCGATGCTACTACCGAAGAGATAAAATCAGCAGTTGCTGAGGCGTTAAGCCGCTTGAAGCAAGGTGAACATAGTTTGGCAGTCCACCCAAACTGCGGTACAAACCTGGCAGCAGCCAGTGTGTTGGCTGGTTTGGTAGGGGGCTTGGCGATGGCAA
>JBDKUB010000427.1:0-7033 GCA_039679915.1 Anaerolineaceae bacterium | reverse complement strand
GACTTTATTCGTTATTTTCCTAAAACATAATTAAAGTCTACTCACCCAACAGTTTTAATCATCCGTCATTGCGAGGGGCGTTTTTTGCCCCGAAGCAAACTTTAAATCATAGAAAATGATATGCTTTTGAAAGATTGCTTCATTCGCTTCGCTCTTTCGCAATGACAACTCGCAAACTGTCAGGTAGATAGATTAAAGTTATTCCTACAAAAATAAGAGGCTGTCACAAATGTCATGTCGACCCATGCCCTGAGTGCAGCGAGATATCTTAGTTAACAATAGAAGAAAAGACCCCTCGCTTCGCTCGGGGTGACAACTTTCCTATAGGTCAATCCCTTAAACAGACAATCAAAATAACTATGAAAGATCACTACTATATTTTATCTGAAATTTTGTTTATCTTTAGAACGAAGATATGCAGGAAGGATACCTTCCATAGCGCGGTATTTTGCTACGGTTCGCCTGGCAACTGGATATCCTTGAACATTCAGGATTTTTGCCAACTGGATATCTGTAAGCGGCTTGGTTTCCTTTGCGATGATGTCCATTAGAGCTGTGCGAATGTGCAAGCTGCGGTCGAAGAATTTGGATAGGGGAACCAATCTGCCGCTGGGTAACTGCACCGCTTTACTTGATACCGCTCGAGAGATGGTGGATTCGTGAACACCCAATTCTTCAGCTAAACTCGCTCGCGTGATAGGTGCTATTTCTGCATCACCTTCCAGAATGAATTGCCGCTGGATGATAGCTAATCGCTGCATTAATCGGACAAGTGTATTGTTGCGTTGCTGTAGGCATTTTACCAGGAGGGAAGCGCGATCTAAATCTTCCTGCCATTGTTCGGCTTTTTCCTCGGGTGCCTCGTGAATAGCTTCCCGAAATAGAGGATTGATTCGTAATCTGCCTGCCATAGGCGAAATTACTTCGACCAGAAGAGACGCTGAATCTGAATCGTTTTGAGAAGAGATGACGATATCTGGGTAGTAATATACATCCTGATTGGATGGGGCAACCTGACGCACATCACCCCAATGAGCCCGCGCCGGGTAAGGGTTTAAATTTTCGCCGATGAATTTAGCGATTTCTTTTACATTAGATAGCGGAATATGAAGTTTGTGACCCAGTTCACCAAATTGTCTGCGACTGAGCAGATCCATACCTTCCTGGATGGCTTTGGAAGTAAATGGAGGAATGCTGGTCATTTCTGCCAGGACATCCAATTGGACTAATAAAGCTTCTTGAGGTGTTTGCGAACCTACACCCAATGGGTCGCAGTGTTGGATGAGCTTGATTACCGCTTCGACCCGTGAAATGGGAACGTGATGATAACGGGCAATCTCTGCAAGTGGAATGCGCAGCAAACCATCGTCATCCAGGCTGGTTAAGATGTGAGCAGCCATGAAATGATCGTTCGGTTCGAGGTCGGGAGCAATTTGGCGAAGAACGTAAGTAGGTAAATCTTCGGTTTCGGGCGTCAACCCTTCTTCTGAAATTTCCGATTCGGAGGAGGAATATTTTATAGGTAAAAGATCTTCTCTCGACGAGACATATACGATCGGTTCATCAGGATTGGAATTAGAAGGGCGGGTGCAGATAGGGCAGGGGTTTGAATCCACCAAAGGACGATGGCAATGAGGACATAGCCTTTCATTTGCTAATTCCAATGCAGGATTTGATGCTAATTCCGTTTCAATTTTTTGGTATAATTCATACGAAGTTAGACCCAAAAGAGTCATGGTTTGAGCAAGGTGGGCAGTCGTTAGAGGTCGTATTGTGGTTGCTTGCGTTTGTAATAACATCATCAGCCCTCGATATCGTATCTATTATACAATGTTGCAAGAATCGTGCCAAATATTATTTTTGTTCTAATTAATTATCGTAACATAAAGGAGTGGTCGATTATAAGATAATAAAATACAAAACCCTTTGAATTCGCGCATATTAATATATTCCATATAAAAACAGAGGTTAACATAATGATTCGATCCTTGCTTCTATTTCTTGCAAAAGCTAATTGGGCTAAGCATATTATGATGAATTGGAAAGTTGCTTGGCGTACTGCATCCCGGTTTATTGCAGGTGATAAACTCGAAGACGCAATCAATGTAATCAAAGTATTGAATGAAAAGGGGATCAATGCTACGTTAGATCACTTAGGGGAAAATACCACTACACTAGAAGAAGCACGTAAAGCCACAGATGATATTATAGAAGTAATTGAAACAATTACTAAAGCGGGGGTACGTTCCAACGTTTCTATTAAATTAAGCCAGATTGGCTTGACCCTGGATAAGAAAATATGCACTGAAAACCTTGAGAGAATTTTAACTTATGCACGTGATAATGGGAATTTTGTCCGTTTTGACATGGAAGATTCCCCTTGGGTGGATGCTACGCTTGACATCTGTCGCGACATGATACAACGCTGTGGTTTCACATGCGTCGGTTTAGTTATCCAAGCTTATCTTTACCGCAGTCATGATGATGTTGAGAATTTGCTTAAATACAACACCCATATCCGGTTGTGTAAGGGCGCTTATAAAGAACCTCCGGATATCGCCTTTCCTCAAAAACAGGATGTGGACGCCAATTACGACGCTTTAGCAAAGATGATGATGGATAGAGCGTTAGAACTCTCTTGTCCTAAGATCAGTGAAGATGGAAAGATTCCCCCCATCCCTTCTTTAGCCACTCATGATTCCAAACGAATTGAATTTGCTCGCAATTATGCCAATAGTATTGGTTTACCTAAAGATGCCTTAGAATTTCAAATGCTCTATGGCATTCGCCGGGATTTACAAGATATGCTGGTCAAAGAGGGTTACCCGGTGAGAATATATGTTCCTTATGGAACAGAATGGTATCCTTATTTCACACGCCGATTAGCAGAACGACCCGCTAATATTTGGTTCTTAATCTCGAATTTTTTCAGGTAAAAACCAAATATATTTTCTTCGAGAGAATTTATTTCTATGGGATTGCATCCACTTGCAATCCCAAGATTTTTTTAATACATTCCCGGTTTTTATGAAAATATTTAATGGTATTATGGATTGTACCGTCAGATAAAAAGAGAAGCCTAAATGGAACTCATTTCATTACTGATTTCACTTACCAGACCTTTATATCTCTTAGGAGCTGTCCTTCTCTATTTTATGGGTGTCGGTATTGCAAAATACCTAGGTGTTACCATCCAGTGGACGGTTTTTTACCTGGGTTTGGCTTGGATTTTACTCGTCCAGATAAGCAGTCACGCCCTATTCGATTATTTTGAACCCATCCGGAAGCCTTCAGAAAATCTAAATTCCACCTCGAATAATGATAAAAAAACATCTATTGATGAAAAAACATCAGCGCTCATTCGGTTGATTGTGTGTTTTAGCTGCTTGGCTGTGGCAGGCTCCATTACGGTCCTGTTGATGCAGGCTCATCGACTGACACCTATGACAAGTTTGTTCATGATTGCAGCTTTCTTAGGAGCATTATTATATTCTTTACCCCCTGTTCGATTAACCTCTTCGGGATATGGCGAATTAATCATCGCCATTCTCTTTGCTAATCTTATTCCTGCGTTTGCATTTGTTCTACAAACGGAGACGCTGCACCGATTGGTGGCGATGACTACGTTCCCGCTGACGCCGTTGTTACTCGCCATGATCATCGGGTTAGAATTTTCCACATACAGCCGGGACCTTAAATACGGTAATCGTGGGTTAATCATACGCATGGGATGGCAAAATGCCATGAATTTACATAATATTCTGATCGCTTGTTGCTATCTGCTGCTCTCGATCGCTATGATTTTTAATTTACCCACCTTCGTTGGGATACCGGTATTATTTACATTGCCTTTAGGTATTTTGCTAATTTGGCAGATGAAGCGCATTGCAGATGGTAAAAAACCAAACTGGTCTGTATTGAAAATATCGTGGATGGTCATGTCTATTACGGTTGTCTATTTAATGGCGTACTCTTATTGGATTCACTAATGTAGATACTCTATTCTCTAGAATAACTATCAATCAATAAAAAGAACAGGGTGAACATATGCCAGAATTTCTTAATTTATTACTTCCCTCCCAGGCGTTGAATCGCCTGGTTGATGAAATCTCATTTTTACCGGAAGAAGAGTCCATCCCTACTACTCAAGCGTTGGGAAGGGTAACCAGCCGACCGGTCATTGCGCCACACCCGTTGCCAACATTCTCACGATCTGCCATGGATGGCTATGCTGTGAAAGCCAGAGATACTTTTGGTGCAAGTGAAACGATGCCTGCTTATCTTAAAATAATCGGCGAAGTCCCGATGGGCGGCAGCTTTCAAGGTGTTGTAAATCCGGGTGAATGTACATTGATTCATACCGGTGGTATGCTTCCGCAAGGGGCTGATGCAGTGGTAATGCTCGAACATACGCAAGTCGTAAAAGAGGCAGAAGTGGAAATATTTCGCGCCGCAGCAGTGGGAGAAAATGTTATCCTGACAGGTGAGGATGTGCAAACGGGGGACGAGGTAATCCCGGCGGGTACCTGCTTACGCCCGGTTGAGATTGGCGGATTGATGGCGTTTGGCTTTATCTCGGTATCCGTGTATCGGCGGTTGAAGGTGGCTATCTTATCGAGTGGTGATGAAATCGTTCCTCCTGAAAATGAAATCCAGCCTGGTGAGGTGAGGGATATTAACTCGTATTCTGTAGCAGGGCTGGTACAAAAGGCAGGAGGTGATCCTATCATTTTAGGCATCGTCCCCGATAAAGAAGAAGAATTGTATAGTGCGGTCAAAAACGCACTGCAAATAAGTGATATCGTTTTAATCACGGCTGGGTCCTCCGCCAGTACCCGCGATCTCACCGCCAATGTGATCAATCGGTTGGGTCCCCCAGGTGTTTTGGTTCACGGTATCAACATCCGTCCGGGCAAACCTACTATCTTTGGAATGTGTCAAGGGAAACCGGTCATCGGTCTTCCCGGTAATCCAATTAGCGGGTTGGTCATTGGGTGGTTATTGCTCGATCCCATATTGCGAAAGATGAGCGGAATCACTCAGCCTTTTATCAAACCAGCCGTTTCTGCCCACCTCACTGCGAATATTCCGTCCCAGGCCGGCAGGGAAGAATGGGTTCCGGTCATACTGATTGAAGATGAAAAAGGCTATCTTGCCAAACCCATCTTCTTCAAAAGCAACTTGATTTTTAACCTGGCAAGAGCAAACGGATTGGTTAGAATTCCTGCCGATCAAACGGGTATTCAAGCTGGAGAAGATGTGAAAGTTTATCTGTATCAGTAAAAATGATGTATCTCAAAGACATTCCTCTCGAAGAAGCTCATAAACGATTGTTTGAAGCGCTAGCAGAAGCTGGCTTAGGGAGCATATTATCCATTGAAGAATTAACCCTGGATGAAAAGGTTGTTGGAAGAATTTTAGCGGAACCAGTCTGGGCAATAATATCATCACCTCATTATCATGCTTCTGCAATGGATGGATTTGCGGTTAGATCCAACGAAACAATTGGCGCTTCACCTGCAGCGCCGATTGTCTTGAACATTCCAAACCAAGCCATTTACGTGGATACCGGAGATGTATTACCCGAAGGAATGAATGCAGTCATCCCAATCGAACAGGTGGAATCGCTCGACTCGGCGGAAGGGTTGAGCGAGGACATACGCCAGCCGGCAAAGATACGCATCCGAAGTGCTGTCTCGCCATGGAATAATGTCCGGCCAATGGGTGAAGATATCGTTGCTACTCAGCTTGTTTTGGCTGCTGGTCAAACTCTTCGCCCGGTGGACCTGGGCGCTATCGCTGCCAGCGGGAATACCCATGTGAGGGTGGCACGGAAACCACGCGTTGCTATCATTCCAACCGGCAGTGAGTTAATCCCAATCGGAGCTCCGATAAAGCCTGGCGATATCATCGAATATAATTCGCTGGTTTTAGCCGGTCAGGTGAATCAATGGGGTGGAGAGGCAGTCCGTTTTCCTATCGTCGCGGATGAGTTTAATCAAATCCAACAAGCTGTAAAAGAAGCGGCTAACCACTATGATTTAATTCTTCTCAACGCAGGTTCTTCTGCTGGTTCGGAAGATTTTTCTGCGAAAGTCATCGAATCATTGGGGAAAGTATTGGTTCATGGCGTTGCAATACGGCCGGGACATCCGGTGATCATTGGCATGATCGACGTGGGACGAGATGCAAATGATAACAGGCATCTAATTCCAATTATCGGTGTTCCGGGCTATCCGGTTTCCGCAGCTTTGACGGGCGAAATATTCGTCAAACCCCTCATTGAGCGCTGGCTTGGAATTGAATTAGTCAGCGACCCGGTAATCAAAGCCGTATTAACGAGAAAAATTTCTTCTCCTGCGGGTGATGATGATTATGTCCGTGTGACTGTAAGCCATGTTGGCGATCGTATGGTGGCAGCCCCATTATCCCGAGGTGCGGGTGTAATTACTTCATTGATGCGAGCCGATGGCATCCTGGTGATTCCCAAAGGTTCACAAGGATTATCAGCCGGCAGCCAGGTCGAAATTCATTTGTACCGCCCAGCCACGGATTTGAATCGAACGATTTTGTCTATTGGCTCCCACGATATGATTTTAGATTTACTGGCACAATATCTGGCGGGCAAGCGCAGACGGTTTGTCTCAGCCAATGTAGGCAGCCTGGGGGGATTGCTGGCGATTGGTCGCGGCGAAGCTCATCTGGCTGGATCTCATTTACTCGATGCTCGGACCGGAGAATACAACATTAGCTATATCGAGCAATATTTGAAAGGTATGCCGATAAACTTGGTTGGTTTTGTAGAGCGGAAACAAGGGTTATTGGTGAAACGGGGAAACCCCCAAAAAATCCACTCTATTGAAGATCTTATTCGTAAGGATGTAGTTTTCATTAATCGTCAGAGAGGGGCGGGAACGCGGGTATTATTGGATTATCAATTGGGGTTGTTAGGTATCTCTCCTGAAAGCATTCAGGGTTATGAACAAGAGGAGTATACCCATCTGGCTGTAGCCGCCGCGATAGCATCGGGAAG
>JBDKUB010000025.1:0-3831 GCA_039679915.1 Anaerolineaceae bacterium | reverse complement strand
CGTTTCATTGCATTACGGCGTAGGCGTTTTCGAAGGGATACGCTGCTATCCTACCCAAAAGGGACCGGCTGTCTTTCGCAATAGGGAGCATGTCCATCGACTATTTAATTCAGCACGCATATTGGGTTTTCGTGAATTACCCTATACAGAAGAACAGATCATGGAGGCAATAAAGCTTACCATATCTTCGAATGGCTTTGAATCATGTTACATTCGACCGTTAATCTATCTTTCGGAAGGGGGTTGGAATTTATCCGTTGACTCCGGCAAGGTTAGTGTGGGCATCGCCGCCTGGAAATGGGATAATTATCTGGGTGAGAAAGCATTGGAAGAAGGCGTCCGGGCGAATATTTCTTCATTTACCCGCCATCATCCCAATGTGATGATGACCAAAGCAAAAATTTCCGGGAATTACTCTAACAGTGTTTTAGCGAAGACCGAGTCGATCCGGCTGGGTTTCGATGAAGCCATTTTGCTCGATCCACAAGGATTCGTGGCAGAGTGCACCGGTGAAAACATTTTCGTTATCCAAAATGGGGCAGTCTATACACCACCTTCAGCCTCGGTATTAATGGGTATAACACGCGATTCCATCATCACCCTGTGCGGTGAGATGGGTATCAAGGTGGTCGAGCAGCCAATCTCGCGCGATCATCTATACAGTGCCGATGAAGTCTTTATCTGTGGTACAGCCGCTGAATGTATAGGACTGCGGGAGATAGATTTCCGCAAAATTGGGGATGGTAAGACCAGGCCTGTTACCAGAACCATTCAAAAGGTTTATCATCAAGTTATCCATGGTGAACATCCACGCTGCGCACAGTGGATGGATTACGTGAAGTAGGCTACTTAGTTGAATCGACAGTCGTGGCGGAAAACTGCGTGGCATAAAAGAGCCGTAACAACAACGCGATTTTCCTGACATTCTCCTTAGTCTCCCATTCCTTCCCCTCGGATTAGCATCGAGGCAGAAGGGATGAGCGGAGGATGAAGCAAAAAAATATTGGATTAAAAATACATCCCCTCTCGATGACCAGTGAGGGGATGTATTTCGAGTATCATGGTCTATATTTGTTAGTCAGGGATTGTTCCCATTTGGTTTTGTCTGATAAATGACATATAGCGCCGTTTTTTACGGTCGCAGCCGCGAAAAACATCTGCTATTAGAGTAGCAGCCAACAGGTGTTTGTTGGTAGGATCGGTGATGGGGATGTTCATACCCAACACAGCGGCGATGGTGATAAAACTAGCATTGACCGAATCGCGGTCCGGCATACCGAAGCTGACGTTGCTGGTGCCGCCGGTAATGTTGTTTTGCGGGAATTCCTGGCGCAACAGGCGAATGGTATCTAAGGCTATTTTTGCAGCGTAGTCATCGGCACCCACGGTCATTACCAAGGGATCGAAGAGAATGTCTTCCTCGTTTATTCCTGCTTGAACAGCGGCTTCCAATACGTTATGGGCGATTTTCAAACGCGCCTCAGCGCTGGTGGGAATGCCTTCCTGACCCATGCAAAGCACGATTACGGGGATTTTGTGGGCAGCGATGATAGGAAGGTTCTGTGATAATATTTTTTGCTCGCCGCCTATGGAATTGACCAAAGGCCGCCCAGGACAGACCTCCAAGGCTGCTTTCAATGCCTGTGGATTGCGGGTATCAATGGAAAGAGGTACATCCACTGCCTCTGCTACGACGCGCACGGCTTCTGGCAGTGACAAAGTTTCATCGATACCCTTTCCACCCACGTTCACATCGATGACATGGGCGCCAGCTAAAACTTGTCGCTTGGCTTCATCAGCAATGTATTCCCAATCCCTCTCCAAAATTGCCTGGCGCAGTTTGCTTTTTCCGCTGGGATTGATCCGTTCCCCAATAATACGAATTGGATCATCAGGTGATATTTCAAGAGGTAAGCCGCTGCCCTGGATTACAGTTGACATAAATATAGCCTCACTTCTCTCTTGCTTTGAAGATGATGTCCGCTTCTGGTTGATCTTTAAGCCATTCATCGAAGGGCTTGAATTTCGGCAGCTCGACTTTGATAGAAGATAGATCTTTAGCAATTGGATAGCAGCCTAGCTCTTTTACGGCTTTGACAGCCGTGTGCACATTTATGGGAGGGGTATCGGCGGGAACATTACCGATAGTCAAAAGCAATCCACCGTCACGAGCCAGAATATCCATCCAGCGGCGTATGAGAGCAACGATCTCATCTGGAGTACTATCGCGGATGAAACGTCCATTGATGCCCACATAACAGGTTTGCTTGAGTCCATTTGGTCCATGAGAAACGGCGAATTCTTGTAGCCAGTTCATATCCCAATCCTGGGTACGTCCCATAAAACCAAAAACAAATGCTGGCATAAGTTTCATGCCGGTTTCCCAGCATTTGAACATAATAGCTTTATCGAATTTGCTGACATCTTCCTCACAATAATCGGTAGCTGCTAGTCCTGCAGCAGCTTGCATGCCCAATTCTTTTTGTGCTCGTCCGCCGAGTCTTTGGGCAGATGGGATGACCCATTCTTCCACTAATTCAGGGGTTAAATTTGGAAAAGCAGACCAGGCATCGGCGCCTGTGGCGGCTTTCACACCGGCATCGGCATATGCTTTTAGGAATGGGAAGATGGCTTGATTTTCTGCAAAATCGAACAATTCCTGAGCATAGACCTTATCGCGCTTGATGGCATGCAATGCTTTAGGATAGCTCATCGCCTGGCATAAAAAGCTAAAAGGAGAACAGAAAAAACCACCTGATAAGGGACCGGGGGCTTTTTTGAGCAATAATTGGCCTAACTCTACTGCCATAGGAATGCGGCCTTTGGATGTATCTAAAGATCCTAAGCGGTCGATATCGGCATGGGATTTGATGAGGGGGTTATTGGTGTCCACTGTGGGCATAGCATAGTCACTGTAGATCATTTTCCCGCCTAATGCTTCGACCTCGAAATTATAAATATCACCGGCTGCCATATAGGTATCGAAACCATACCAGCGTTGTACAGCAATTTCGACATCGACCAATAAATCTGCATCCCAGTAATATTTATTAGCCGGGACTTTTGCAACGGTCATGCAGTGATCGTGGCTCTGAGGACCTAGAAAAGGCACCTTATCGGTTGGTTGGTGCATGAGAACAGCTAAAAAACGGGCAACACCTGGATCAACAGGCATATTAGGTTGAGCACTCATCATTTCACCTCCACAAATTGAAGTGCTTTTTGCATCGCGTCCAGAGCATCTTTACCCCAGGCATCCGCGCCTACCTCATCTGCAAATTCTTGGCTGGTAGGCACACCGCCGACCATGACTTTTAAGTTTTTCCTTAGACCCTGCTTATCGAGTTCGGCGATGATATCTTTCATCTCCAGCATGGTGGTAGTCATGTAAGCGCCAAACCCTACAATTTTGGGTTTATGAGTTTTCACTGCCTCGATAAATTTATTTAGTGGAACATCGATGCCCAAATCGATCACCTCGAAACCGGCTGAGGTCAGCAGTGCAATGACCAAGCTTTTCCCGAGGTCATGCATATCACCTTCGACTACACCGATGACGTATTTTCCTCGAGATTGCCCTGCCTGGGTATTTTTCAACTGTGGTTCTAAGACTTGCATGCCAACTTTAAAGGCATCTGCCGACAGGATCACATCGGGTAGGAAATATTTATTGGCTTTCCACAATTCGCCAGCTTTGGTGATACCTGCCACTACACCCTGCTGTAGTATTTCCAGAGGTGGCAAGCCGGAATCCAGGGCAGCTTTGACCAGGTCTCCGGTTAGAATGTCTTCTCCTTCGGTTACGGCTTTACTGATGGCTTGATATTTTTC
>JBDKUB010000535.1:0-8209 GCA_039679915.1 Anaerolineaceae bacterium | reverse complement strand
TGACCCGATCACCTACTTCGGTAAATGTGGTCATGCCGTGGTGAAAGAAATCGATGGTCAATTCCTGATCGGAGCGGGTGAAATAAATGCGTTTAGGTTCTCCCATCGTCCCTGATGTATCCAGGGTTACGACGCGGTAAATATCACTTTGTGACACACACAAGAATTGCTTTCCCTCTCTAAGCAGATCAGCCGCAGTAGTGAAAGGGAATAAAGCTATATCGTCTAATCGAGAAATATCTTGGGGTGCATTTGCCAGGTGTTTTGCATAGAATCGACTTTTTTCGCGCCCCCATTGGATTGTTCGGCGCAGTTGTTCGAGCTGGTAAGCTTCCAAATCCGAGGTTAGCAGATGTTCCGAGTTGGAAGTAATTTTATTTTGAATCCATGGTTCTAGAGGAGTGAGTTTCATAATGTTGTGATTTCTGGTTGCGATAAAGAGGGTCACCTGAGCGGCTGGTTAGATTATAGGCGCAAAAAGGAACCAGGTATCCATCGGGGCTCATCACATGGATGCAGCAATCTCTCAAGCGTTCCAGGTCCAAATTCCAGGCATCTTGAAAAGCCATCCCGGATATATAGAATGAATGAGTGCGTGCCCTCTCTAATACAATATCCCATTCACCCAGGCTGGGGCTGTCCAGCACGGGAAGTATTAAATCAGAATTGGGAGCGACCCATTGGCGGGCTATGAAACTGCGCGCTAAGGCTGCTCCTTCTGCGCCGTCCTCTGGCTTGCAGCAACAACTGGATGACGCCTGATGCTGCGTGAGCTGCAGCAATTGTCCATCTGGCATGATTACAAAGTTGGCGTGAAAGGAGCATAAGGCATTTTCACAACCCGGAGGACGAAATGCCTCCGCGTTGATCATGCCCTCCGTTTGTTCTTCGATGGCACGGATAATCTCGGGGATGGTGATGCGTGATTCATTTCCCCTAAAGGGGATGTAACGACCGAAGTAGCTGACTGGTTGAAAATGTACACCGCGGACTTTCGGTGAATAATGAAGGGCATACCGTATGATGTTCCCGATATCCTGAGTATTGATAGGGGGGCAGAGGGTGGGCACCAGGATGACGCCGATATCGAATTGGGCGCAATTCTCGATGGCGCGCTGCTTGGCTGAAAGGAGCGGCTGCCCGCGCAGTTGGCGGTGGATTTCATCATTCGTGCCATCGAACTGTAAGAAAACGGTCGAGAGACCGGCATCTTTGAGGGCTTTCAAATAGGTTGCATCATTTCCAATCCGCAGCCCATTCGTGTTGAGTTGGAAGAAGGAAAATCCTAATGAGCGCCCAAGGGCTATGATCTCCGGCAGATCGTCCCGTAATGCCGGCTCCCCACCCGACAGTTGAATATTGAAAGGTCCACCCGATTCTAATATGCGCCGATACCAACCCGCGATCGTATCTAAGGATGGATCTGAATTATTTGTCTTACCGGAGTCGGCATAACAAACGGGGCAGTGAAGGTCGCAGCGCTGGGTGACCTCTAATAAAACGTGGCAGGATTGTTGGCGATGTTCGGGACATAAGCCGCAATCATAGGGGCATCCCTTATCGATTTCCGTAAAAGGGTGGTTGGGAAAAGCGGGGCTTTTAGGTCGTGTCCAGGTTGTGAATTCCGGTTCGCCGCGCCAGATTACAGTTTGGAAGGTACCATGCTCGGGGCAGGTTTTTTCCAAATAAACGTCATGATTTCTAACAATCCGTTGGGCGGGTATTTTTTTAAGGCATTCCGGGCATACACTTTCAGTTGCGGCGATGAACGACGATGTCGACGATTTCATGTTTCAATCCCGGTTAAATCGTAACCCTTTTCGACCAGCAGTTCTTTCACTTTTTGGAAAGTGCTTACCACAATATTTGGACAGCGAGAGGGCGAGTTTTGCATATTTCCATCAAGAATCTCTCGGCAAAGTATTCCACCATAAAGGGGCGTATATTCATCGGAAAACCATTTAACCAGGTCTTGCACCATGACATCGAGCTCGGGCTTTTGAGGTTCTTCGGGAACGCCTTTACCGGCATATAACCCTAACAGGCAACAGCCGCCGGTCAGAGCGCCGCAGACATGCCCGCTAAAACCTAAGCCTCCTGCTAAACTATTCATGCTGCGAATTAGATCTGGGTTGGTTTTTCCCATTAGATCCAGCCCCATCATCAGCATAATTTGGCTGCAATAGAATCCTTTTTGCTTCAATTCTTTAAGACGTTCCAGGTCATCCATGTAACCCTCAATTCTTTTATTTCTATAATTTACTTCTCACTATTGGCTTCACAATAAGATAGCTTAGCGATCTAATATGATTATACCTTCCTGGCGACGAGCAAATAGTAACCGGGCTTGGCGCGTGCCACGGCAGTTTGCAGTTCGAACGTATCGATGTCATCGGGCAAGGATTTACACCAAAAGCCTTGGATTGACCCATGGGTCATAATCAATTGCCCGGTTAGTTGTTTTAAATTCTCGGTATGATCCTCCCAAAATAGAATTTCGAAACCTTGTGTTTTGAAGATGTTGAACAATTCCGACTGGGATTTGGCTCCTTTGAGGCAGAAATCCATGGGTAGATTTTGGAATAGATGGGCTGCTTGCGGATTTCGGAGATATAAATCGCTGACGATTAAATGACCTGATGGACGGAGAACCCGATAAAATTCCTTGAGAGTTCCTTCCAGGTCGTTCATCAAGGATAAGCTGCATTCGGCTAAGATGGCTTCAACCTGTCCGCTTGCGATAGGCAGTGAGAGGCTATTTCCACATACAAGGGGAAGGTCTGAACATCGCTGACGGCCGGTTTGCAGCATCCTTGGGGATACGTCCACACCCATTACCCGAAAACCATTCTTTTCCCGCAGCCATTGTACCGAAGCTCCCGTGCCGCAGGCAACATCGACAATCCAAGAGCGTTCAGGAAGCGAAAATAAATCGAAGGCATGTTCGGTGAGATGGATACCCCCCGGGCGAATGGTATCACCGGTTACTATTCGTAATGCATCCTGTTCGTATAGTTTGAAAGCCTCATTGTCCATTGATCTTTATTTATCCTCTAGCGCCTTCTCGACCTCGACCATCTTTCCTAACGCTAATTCTTCCGGTATCAATACTAATCCGCAGGAAGGGCATTTAAGCAGTTCGACCGGAAAAGCACTCCCCAGATAAGAGATCATAATTTTACCGACGGTTAATGGTACGCCGCAAGCCGCGCATTCCCACGTGTCCAAATCAGAAGGGTTAATGTACTCGCTCACTTTTTTGCTTCCTCCCCAATTTGCATCCGATGACTGTAAGCTCTATGAACCATAAATGCTTCTCCGTGGGTAGAATACTCGACCCAGTAAGTCACCGCGGCGGGTTTATAGTATGCCAGGAAACCATTGGTTTTTTTATTCAGAAGTTTCTTACCGGTACGTTCTGCATATTCTATCACTTGTTGGATGTCTTCGATCAAGATCAGCCGTTCATCGAGAAGGGCTTGAATTTCCGGTGTAATAATCAATCGAATATTTTCATAGGATTTGTCGCTATCCATATCTTCTCCCCAGATTTGTTTCAACAGGTTTCGCTTCAAGCGGGCACGGTTCTCATGACGTTGAGAATACCCTGGGGCGGGTTGCCGCGATTGAATTTCCAGGTTTTCCGCATAAATCAAATCCAAAAGGTGCAGGGTGGGTTTGCCTTGCCGGACGAAGAAATCTCGGCACATGGCGCAGTATGTGACATAGTCGTATGAGCTTTCAGCAATGCGCCGACGGGTCACTTCAGCAGCCAGCTCGGGATTAGCCAGCCACATCAGTCCCCCGTAGGAGCAGCATTCTGTCTTATCACGGTTTAGAGGTAGCTCTTGAAAGGAGTACCCTAAACGATGCAATATATTTCGGGCGCTATCCTGGATATTATTTTCATGGCGAGTGGAACACGGATCGTGAATGGCTAACGGAGCGATGGTCACATTGAGTTGTTGCCCTCGACCTGCCGGCAGCCCGATTTTATCCATCATTTCCCACAATGAAACGATCTCCACGTCTGGGAAATGGGTTTTGAACACCTGATAGCAACTCGAACAAGCCACGATCAATTTGGGCTTATTCATTTTCTCATATTCAAGCAGAAATTCAGCCTTAGCTGCCTCGAATAAATCCAGGCGTCCAGCCCAATCTGCCGGCGCCCCACAACAGCGCAAGATCAAACCCACCGCATCGGTGTGATTTTTATTGAGCTGCTCCCTCAAGTAGGCATATATATTATGGACATATTCCGGAAACGAGGCGCTAAGCTGGCAGCCGGGGAAGAATGCATATTGGCTGGTCTGACTCCCAGGTTGATTGCGTGCCATGGAAAATTTATCGCTGTTGCTGAAAGCCATATCCCTTAAGGCAAAATCATGGGCAGAGGGCGGCATCCGATTCTGCTGCACCATCACCTGACGGGCTTCCTTGCAAATGCTCCCCATATCCAGGCTTTCAGGGCAAACCTGGGCGCATAATCCGCATAAACTGCAAGAGTTTACAAATTTATTCGAATAGCGCGTTCCCATAACAATCGATAGATTATTGTAAATTTCGCGTATATACTTCTTAGGATATCCGCCGTAATGTTTCAAGTATTCACATACTTTTACACATTCCAGGCACTGACATATAATACACCGTTGCGCTTCAAGAACTGCCTCATCTTGAGTATAGCCAGCCTGTGGGTTAGCCGGTTTTACGGTGGGTATCGATGGAATGCCTTGCATATTGGTGTACAAGCGGGTGCTATAGACACCTTCGTTATAGCGCGCTGCAACCAGGGAGACGTTTTGTAAATATCGATCGATGGAAATTGCTGCGCGTCTTCCGTCCATCACGGAGAAAATCGGTGATCGAGAAGAACGCAAGGCATGCCCTGCGGCGAAAATACCTTTCCAGGTGGTCATATAGGTGATTGGATCGATTTGCATCTGATCTTGAGTGCCCGAGCTTAGACCGAGGATAGGGGTGGTTTCTGATTCGGTCGCCAGGAATATGGCATCGAATTGGTTCCCTTGCAAGGTTAATTGATCTGGTTCGATTTTTTCTATCCCCCTGTTCAGGATAATCTCTACTCTTAATTTTTCGAGAATCTCGATATCTTTCAAAATGACTGTTACGGGTAGCTGTTCTGGGGGGAATTCCCAAATTCTACCGCCCAGCTTGTTTCTGGCTTCATAAATGGTAACCGGGTAGCCTTTACGCGCCAAGTCATAAGCCAAGGTCATGCCACTCAATCCGCCGCCTATCACTGCGACGCGTTTTGATTTTGGGGGTAAGGCACGGACGCCTTCCCCGGCTTCACCGAATTTCACGCATGCTTTTTCCAGTTTGACAATTTCGATTGCCCCACCGGCTTCGTTTCTTTTACATTCACCTTGACAGGGTTGATTGCAAATGTGACTGATGATGCCCGGAAAAGGTACAGTCTTCTGGAGTAGTTTTAAGCCGCCGCTAAAATCTTTTTGCTGAATCGCTGCAATCATTCCCCGCACATCGACATGGATGGGGCAAGCAGCTATGCAGGCAGGAGCGTGCTCTTGGATGCAGCGGCTTTCGGTTTGGCGGAGTTCTTCTTGATTCATCATGCCATCATACTCTTTTAGGATTTACTCGACCATCGATCTAATTGTTAGATTTTGGATATTCTCTCTTGTCCCTCGTTCCCTATTCTATTAGGGAGAAGGGATATCTATCGGAGATAGATGTCCCTCTGCTAAACTTTCATTTCTCAACCCCACCCCACCCATCCCTGTTTACGGGGAGGGAGTGAGGGTGAGGTAAAATAAATCAAGATATATAAAAAATAAGAATCATATTTGACAGACCACCAATCTATCTTGCCGCTGCTCTGGCAGTCTATTTAATCCAATAGGGGAAAGCGTTATAAAAGCCTTCCCCTAATTATTACTCACGCGGATTACGGGACTGTGTTTAGAGCTTTTAAACCAGCCAATACTTTCTCCGGGTAAGCGGGCAGTTGGCGGATACGCACACCGGTCGCATTGTAAATCGCATTGATTATCGCCACATGGGGAGAAGTCAATGGTAATTCACCTACACCGGCGGCACCAAAGGGACCTAATTCCCGTGGATTTTCGAAGTAGTAGATGTCTATATTATCGGGGATATCGTTGGCAAATGGAATGCCTCCATCGAGCATATTGTTGTGTTTTTGAATATCTTCGAAATCCTCCGAGAGGGCTAAACCAATACCCTGGGCTATACCCCCATAGATCTGACCATCGACCACCAATTTATTATTGATCTTGCCTACATCTGCCATAATGGTCATCTTGTCAATGGTGGTTTTGCCGGTTTTAGTGTTGACATCCACTTCTGCCATGAATACGCCGTACATATAAACTGCAAAAGGTCTGCCTTGACCATTTTCATCGCAGTTGACGTTGTCTACAGCAGCCCACTTTCCTGCGTATTTCAGTGGGATGTTTTCCTTTACCATCTCGTCGTATGTACGGAAGCTGCCATCGGGTTTTCGCATGGCATCTAAGAGCAAATCACAACCGTTCTTTATGGCATTGCCTATGAGAACCTGGCTGCGACTGCCACCTGCAGGACCACCATTGGGTGCATAACCGGTATCGTTCAATTTGAGCTCGATTTGCTCAGGTTTGATTCCCAGCGGGCGCAAGGCTTCATGGGCTGTACCCAGTGTACCCATATCCGCACCCTGACCGTGATCATGCCAGGTGGTGTAAACGGTTACCCCATTTTTCTTCAACTCGACCCATGCTTCAGCAGCATCTACTCCGTCAATGCCGCAGCCATAGATACCCAATGCGATTCCAACTCCTTTCTTATGGTCGGGCGTAGAATCGCGTTTGGCTTTTTCTTTCGCTTCTTTGTATAGCGGGCGGAGCTTTTCGAACATCTCGGGGAATGGATAGACTTCGGGTGTTTGCCCGGTGGGAGTGGTGCTTCCGGGGCGATAGCAATTCAGATAGCGAATTTCTAAGGGATCCATGCCAATTTTTTCAGCTAGTTCGTCGACAAGGCTTTCAGAAGCCATGAAGGCTTGTGGGGAACCATAGGCACGGAAAGGCGAACCCCAGGCATGGTTGGTGCAAACAGTCCGACCTTTGCCGCGGATGCTGGGGATGTTATAGCCTGCGCCCATATATTGAGCACCACGCAGTGTCACCAAATCGCCAAACTCAGAGTATGGGCCATGATCGACCGACCAATCGGTTTCCATGGCGAGGATTTTGCCGTTTTTATCGGCAGCCATTTTGATATCCATGAAGAATGGCGAACGCTTGCCCGTGTACTGCATGAACTGTTCGTAATCGTATTCCAAATAAACCGGACGCTGAGTAGCCATGCAAGCTACACCGAGGAGAGCTTCCATGGTGGGGCAGAACTTGTAGCCAAAAGTGCCACCCGCTGGATTCTGAACCAGACGCAGTTTTTCCGGTTCAACTCCCAACCCGGGAGCGATCATGGCATGATGCAAGTATAAACCAATCGATTTGGAATGGATTGTCAGTCTGCCTTCATCGTCGTAATAAGCAAAACCGACATCGGTTTCGATGGTCATGTGCGGCTGGCGCTGCACGTAGAAGCTATCTTTCACCACATAATCCGCAGTTTCCATGATCGGTTTGGTATCTGGACCTTTGGCGATGTTCTGTTCGTAATAGACATTCGGTGTTCCAGGGTGGATTTCGATTGCGTCTTCAGCCATAGCGGCAGGAGCATTCAAGTAGGCGGGCAGAACTTCCAGCTCTACTTTGACTTTCTCTGCTGCAGCTTTGGCTTGCTCGATGGTATCGGCGCATACAATGGCGATGGCATCCCCATATTGGAAGACTTTTGTATCGCATAAAATCGGTCTGTCCCAGCCGTCACCTTTATTGGTGGGAAAAGTGATCAAACCGGTGATGCGGTTTTTGCCTTTTACATCCTTGTGGGTAACCACCTTACATACGCCGGGCATTTTCTCCGCTTCGGAGGTGTCGATGGAAAGGATGTTCGCATGTGAAACTTTGGCTTGGACCAATGCCAGTTGAAGCGTATTAGGGGGTAACTTTAACCCCAGGTCTTGCCCGTAGTCCATTGTACCTGTGACTTTTGCAACAGAGGTTGGACGGGGATACTTACTGCCCCAGATTTTGCCATCCGGCGGCAACTTATATTCCAATGCCTCGCGGGACATCTCGCCACGCAGCACTTT
>JBDKUB010000219.1:0-4744 GCA_039679915.1 Anaerolineaceae bacterium | reverse complement strand
CCCATTCGCCGCCGGCTGGCTCTCATAGTCGTCCGCTGGTATGCCCGAATGAATATCGATCCCGCCAGCAACATGCAAACCAGGTAATATATTGAAAAAATCCAAGTCAGCGTGGTTCGCTGTAAATGAGGCGCTGGTGCTACATCTTGCACTAACTCTCCTACCAACAACGAGAAAATCAAGCTAATGAGAAATCCAAGAGACGCAATATAAGTAAGCCGGATAAGTAAAGTGCGCTTGCCCTTAGAAGGTCTTCCTGTTGTTGCCAATAAAGAGTCAGCAAACTGAATATACGATGGAGGCAAAAATACTATCCCGATCCATTGCAGCTTGAACCAAAACTCCATCTCCGCTGGCGAAGAAGCCACGCTGCCTAAGGCATCGCAGGCAAAAACCAATACCATCCACACCATGATGATGATGAATGACCTCGCGACGCGATCCTTGAGATTGAAGCTCAATGCGTAAAGCAGCATGGAGACGGCTGTAATAGCAATCCCCGCGGCAAGAAATTGATTTAGTGTACTCAGAACAGCGATAGCTATATCTGCCATTTCCAGTAGTCTATCACCTTAGTGGTTTTCCAAAAAAGAGAGCAATATCATGGTTTGCATAATAATTATCATTGTAACCGCATAATTCGAAACCGAGTTTATGCGCCATTTGTGTAGCCGGGTAGTTCTTGGGCTGGATCTCTAACACCAAGCGCCGGCTATCATGCTGGGCGCCCCATTCCTGAGCAGCCAGTACCAACGCACTGCCAATCCCTTGGCGACGCAAGCGACGAGTTACTGCCAAGTCGGTGACCCAAGCAGTACAAGGCGCCAAGTGTAAACTCAGGCTGATATAACCAACTGTTTCACCCTGGTAGACTGCCACCAGCATTCCGGAGCGGCTTGTCCAATCATCCGATAATGAAGAAACCGGACGAGGGTACTCGACCCTCACCGAGCGAGGTAATCGTACTTGGCGAAAGCACACCTGGATTTGACTTTCTTCCGATTGAAATTCCATCTGCCAGACATAATCGCTCGAATACCGATGGTCGATTGCCATGAGGACTGGGATATCCGAAGAAATGGCAGGTCGTATCTCGATTTCAGGCATACACAATTTCCTTCTATGGCTGCGCTGTAGCAGAAACGCTTACAACCCGCACCTTGATGATACACGCCGGTAAAGATTGGCCTTTATTATCGACGATGACCAAACTAAGATTATAATCGCCCGGCGTGAGCAAGCTGGTGTTCCAGGACCCCAGGGAAGCTGCTTGCTTGGTTTCATTACCCGCCAGTATGGTCAGCCAATCCGTTTGATCCGTAGTTTTCATTTCCAGCTTATAGAAGCCAAAATCTTGCACCGAGGCAGAGCCTTTCACTTCCACAATACCCGATACTTCGCTACCATCTGCCGGTTCGCTAATTTCCAACTGCCCCGGAATACAACCGGTAACAGCGGTTTCCAATACCTGAGTGGGCACAGCAGTCTGATTCTCAACGGCTATCCCACTTTCTTGCGCTGCTAAAGTAATCGTTGGAGTAGCTAATAAATCGAGCGTCGAAGTAATCAAGGGGGATGCTCCGGGTACTCCAGGTGCAATAAAGGAAACGAAAACAAACTCAGCCATAATAAAAAATAATACTAAAATCAATCCGCCGGCAGCCCTGTTTAATTTGAATTGAGCACTCTCGCGCTCCAAGCCAAAAGCTGCCTCGCGCAACTCTTGCCATGCCAGAATACATTTTCGTAAAAAAAAACATCCCCCCAGACCTAATACTAGGTAGACTCCAATCTCATACATACTAAGAAAGCGAAGTAATTCGTCCATAGAGAGTACTTATATGAATTATTGAAGAAAGACAGTGAAGCTACTTTCTGGTTTTTCAACCACTGGACTTACAGCTTTCGATAAAACGATAAAAACAATCACACTTGCCGCAACACCCCCCTTATGAGCGTCTCTAACTTGGGTACAATTTTCTCCCCGGCTTCCAAAACTTCTACATGCGAAGTTATGGTATTACCGTCCAGGTTGGCTTTATTGCTGATGCCCGAAATTCCCAAAACGCGCTGCCCGCCATGCCTGGCAACGATAACTTCAGGCACCGTGGACATACCCACCGCGTCGGCGCCGATACTGTGCAGAAAACGCAGATCTGCCGGCGTTTCAAAGGATGGCCCCGCCAAGCAAACATATACACCCTGGTGAAGTTCTATCGCATTGGCTTCAGCAACCTTTTGGCATACCGCGCCTAACTCGCGGTCATAAGCCTGGCTCATATCCGGAAAACGAGGTCCAAGTTCATCGATATTGGGTCCTCGTAAAGGCGTAACGCCTGCCATACCAATCAAATTGAGATGATCTGTAATTAACATTAAATCACCCGGTGCAAAATCTTGATTCACCGCTCCGGCGGCATTGGTGACGATCAATATCTCCACACCCAATCGCTGCATGACTCTTACCGGCAAGCCAACCTGCGCCATGCTGTACCCTTCGTAATAGTGTGCACGCCCCTGCATCACTAATACTTTTTGCCCCTCGAGCTGCCCTGCCACCAGTCTTCCTTGATGCCCGATGACAGTCGATACCGGCCAGGAGGGAATTTCTTGATATGGAATGATCGTCGGATTTGTAACCGCCTCTGCCAGATTGCCTAAACCGGAGCCCAAGATGATGCCAATGCGCGGTGAATAACCAATCCGACTTTTTACCGCGTGAGCCACCCGGTCTATTTGGGCAAGCGTAAATACTTCCTCCATAAATTAAAATTCCTCTCGGCTTGCTGCCAGGTACCACTAATTATTTCTTCCCTGGCGTAAAGCCCTGAAACAATCCATATACCTACCCAATGCTATAATTATATCATGTTGAGCTTTTTGGAAGCGCTTTCAGTGATGAAAAGAAGAAATTTTTACGAACTATTTATCTCGAAAGCAATTCCTGGTTTCGTCCTAATTATGCCCTACCCCTATCTGACAAGCAGAAGTAAAATCGACGGTTAAGTCCGGTTGTTGGGGATGTTTTGGTCATCACCAATCACCAAGTTACATAGTGGTTATGGAGGTCTTTATGGAAGCGCTTAAAGCGAGAATAAAACGGGATGGGATAAATCTAGGCAATGGTATTCTTAAAGTAGACGGGTTTATCAATCATCAGGTGGACGCGGCATTGATGGATGCCTGCGGCAAAGAATTTGCTAAAATCTTCAAGGATGTAGGCGCTACCAAAGTGCTGACGGCAGAAATTTCCGGGATTGCCCCGGCACTGACCACTGCCCTGCACATGAATTTACCGGTAGTATATGCCCGTAAACATAAACCAATCACCATGCCCGACCAGGTATTTCTCACTTTGACACCCTCCCATACTAAAGGTTGCACGGTGGAGCTAATCATATCCCCTGAATATATATCCAAAAAAGACAAGATTTTGATTATCGATGATTTTTTGGCAACCGGAGCTACCATCCAGGGCTTGGTACGTCTGGCTGAAACGGCCGGCGCAAAAGTAGTTGCCATTGGTACGTTGATCGAAAAAACTTTCGAAGGCGGCAGAAAGGTTCTCTCTCCATTGGGAGTACCCATCGAATCGCTAGCGCGCATCCGCCTTATGCAAGATGACCAGATTCTCTTCGAGGATGAGTGACCATTTTATGGATACCATCGCCATCCTAGATTTTGGTTCCCAATACGCCCAATTGATCGCCCGTAGGGTGCGGGAGCTTCAGGTTTACTGCGAGCTTTTTCCATGGGATGCCCCCGCCGAAAAAGTTATGGCGCGGCAGCCTAAAGGGTTTATCTTATCGGGGGGACCTGCCTCTGCCTATGAAGCCAATGCTCCGCAGGTTGCTCATTATCTCCTGGAAAGCGGTTTACCCCTATTGGGAATCTGCTACGTAATGCAGGCATTAACCCTTGCCCTGGGGGGCAAGGTTAGCGCCTCTGCCAACCGTGAATATGGATACGCAGAAATCGAGACATCAACCGAAAATCCACTTCTTCCCAAAGGCCGGCGTAAAGTATGGATGTCCCACGGTGACCGTATCGAACAGCTCCCTGATGGATTTACGACATTCTCTAAGAGCACTTATTCCCCCATTGCGGCTATGGGAGATGTAATCCGGCATTACTATGGAGTTCAATTCCATCCTGAAGTAGGCCATACCCAGGGCGGCGATGAAATTTTGCGCCGCTTTGTGCTAGATATTTGCAGAGCGAAACCAGAATGGACGCCCAATTCGATTATTCAGCAAAGTGTGGAACGCATCCGCCAGCAAGTGGGCGACCAAGCCGCTCTCTCGGCGATCAGCGGCGGGGTCGATTCGGCTGTGGCAACTGCTTTGGTGCAGCGCGCCATAGGCGACCAGCTTACAGCTATTTTTGTAGATACCGGATTGTTACGTCAGGGTGAAGCTGCTCAAGTGCAGGCAGCCCTTCATAACAGCTTAGGCGTGGAGCTGGTGGTGGTCGATGCTGTGGATACTTTCCTACAGGCTTTGCGGGGGGTTAAAGAGCCTGAAGAAAAACGGCGGATCATTGGAGAGCTATTCATACGCACGTTTGAGAAGCAAGCCCGTCAACTGGGTAAACCGCACTTTCTGGTGCAAGGTACCATTTATCCCGACGTAGTCGAATCCAGTGCTCCTGAACGGGCGAAGGCACAACGAATAAAGACTCACCATAACGTGGGTGGCTTACCTTCCAATTTGAATTTCGAATTGGTAGAACCTTTACGCTATCT
>JBDKUB010000279.1:0-6105 GCA_039679915.1 Anaerolineaceae bacterium | reverse complement strand
TGGGTATTCAACTACATCAAATATACGAGCCATGATCTTCTCTCCTAATAATTGCTTGGTATCTTAAATATCATTGTTTGAACACGAATTATTTCCCGATAAAAAAATTGATCATTGTTCTGCGGTGCTAGCCACCACTACTTCGTCACGGCGATTATAGACATCGATGCACTGCTGAGTGATGGTAATCAAGTTGCGGATAGCGGCTGCCAGTCCATCAGTACCAACGGAAGCTTCTATATTATCAATAGCCCGAGCAATCGAATCGGAAAGTTCGAGCATAGAGGCATCATATTGATATATCTGATTTAATTCCTCTTCATTGATTTTTACAGCTTCGAATAGACTGGAATAACCACGTGGAGCCCGGCGAATTCTATCAGCAAAAGTCCTTAATTTTATAGCGGCTGCTTCCAGGTCATCAATGAACATGATATCGCCGCGGCTGATAAAATCTCGTTGCAATGCAGAAACTCTCGACCATTTTTCTTCGATGCGGTCGGCAATAGTATCTCGTAATAATTTATCGGCATCGCGTCTTTTCTGACGTTCAATATAACCCTTAAATCCCGGAATGTAGCCAAGAATTTTCTTGAACGGGTCGATGTCTGAACTAACTTTCCCAAAAAGTTGATCGGTTAAGTCACTCATCGTATTCTCCTTTTATCTTTCGTGACTTCTAAAGATAGAATTTTTCATTTGGATTATAGCGTTATCTTTCATTCGACGCAACACAAAATTGAAAATCACATGATATCCTTTCATATATACGTTATACTTAATATATAGGTTGTATAATAATCATAGAAAAAATATGGATAATCTAAGGAGTTACCTATGAAATCAAGGGAATTAAATGAGATATTGGATCTACTAGACCAAAGTGTAGCCATTGTTAAAGGGAAAATCGAGATCAAGGATGAAAAGAAATTACGCTCCAATATATATCACCTAGCAGAGGTATCTGCTTTAGAAACAGGAGTCAAACAAGGGTTAGCCCGATATTTAACCCGAAAGATTGCATTATCTCTTGGCATCATCCCAGCTTCGATTAACGATTTGTACATCGCCAGAGGGATGGGAAAAGTAAATTCCAATTTTACTGTTCCAGCCATGAATTTACGGGCATTGTCTTTTGAAGCAGCCAAAGCGGTATTTCGAGCAGCATTGAAACTGGACGTCGGCGCATTTATTTTTGAAATAGCCCGTTCTGAAATAGGTTATACCGATCAACGGCCGAGTGAATATACCACGAGCATACTCGCGGCTGCCATTGCGGAAGGTTTTAAAGGCCCAGTATTCATCCAAGGCGACCATTTTCAGGTCTCAGCCAAAAAATATACTGCAAATCCCGAATCTGAGCTCAATGCCTTGAGAGAATTAATCAAGGAATCGATTGCCGCCGGTTTCTTTAATATCGACGTCGATACATCCACGATGGTCGATCTAAGCAAATCTTCTGTTGTTGAACAACAATATAACAATACTAGCCTATCAGCAATGTTTACCGCTTACATTCGTTCATTAGAACCGAAAAATGTAAGGATATCCGTAGGCGGCGAAATCGGTGAGGTGGGAGGTCACAATTCGACGGAAGAGGAATTGCGCGCCTATATGGATGGATTTAATACCGAGCTGAAGAAACTCGATACCAAAGCATTCGGCTTGAGTAAGATCAGTGTCCAAACCGGCACATCGCACGGCGGTGTGGTATTACCGGATGGCTCTATAGCTAAGGTAAATGTCGATTTCGATACTTTATTGAAATTAAGCCGCATTGCTCGGTCTGATTACAAAATGGGTGGGGCTGTACAGCATGGCGCGTCTACGTTACCGGAAGATGCATTTGGTAAATTCGTGGAAGCTGAAGCTTGTGAAGTTCACCTGGCAACCAATTTTCAGAATATGCTGTTCGACCGCTTGCCGGTCGAATTACGGGATGAAATCTATCGTTTCTTGGATGAAAAGAACGCAGCCGATCGCAAACCCGATATGACAGATGAACAATTCTATTATAAGGTTCGTAAAAATGCCATTGGCCCATTCAAGAAACAACTTTGGAAAATGCCGACTGAAAAATTGAATGAAATTGGAAAAGCCTGGGAAGACCAATTCGCAAAATTATTCAAATACCTGGCTGTTGTGAACACGCGCCAGGTGGTTGCTCAGACGATTACCCCATTGATTGTAGAACCCCAATTAAGCGATTATGTCAGTGGCGTTTCACCCGAAGCGGATATCAGCGATTTAGCTGATTAATTGATCATGTAAACAGTCGAAAAAGAAATCACGATCGGAGCAGTCATTTTATTCTCGGTTCATAGATTGCTCCGATCATCCAAAATGTTTAGATAACCTGATAATTCATAATAGATAAATGTCTGTAGCAGATCAGGGTCAATTACTAAATCGTTACAAAATCGTACCTCGTACCTTGATATTTTTATTTCAGGGTGGAAAAATTTTACTTCTAAAAGGAAATCCCGATAAAAAATTATGGGCTAACTTATATAACGGCGTAGGGGGGCATATCGAACGCGGTGAAAGCGTCATTAATGCTGCACGCCGAGAATTATTCGAGGAAACAAGCCTGAGAATAAATGATTTATGGTTATGCGGTACCATTATGATCGATGTAAGCGAGCAAATTGGCATTGGGATTTATATTTTTAAGGGTGAACTAGATGGGGAACTAGATAATGAAGGTATTCAAGTAAAACTTGATTTTCAATCTAAAGACGGTGTACTAAAATGGATTCCTATAGATGAATTATGGGATTTGCCGTTGGTAGAAGATCTTCCCATTCTGCTCCCCAAAATTATTGATTGCCAACCTGAAATGCCTCCATTTCATGCGTTATATTCCTATGATAAAGATGGAAAGTTAACCGTATCATTTAATGATTAGTGTGATCATCAGGAGACGAACATGAGTGAATTGACCCGTTTGGATGTAATAAAAATCATTGCCACTAGCCCTGCAAAAGGTGTGATATTGCGCGGGGTGGACTTGAGTAACCTCGATTTATGTGCTTTATGTCTGGCAGAAGCTGATCTCTCTTATGCGAATTTATCTAACTGCAATCTCAGCAAAGCTGATTTAAACAAAGCAAACCTGAGCAAAGCTAATCTGTCTTACGCTGATTTATCCGAGGCTACCATTACTGGTGCGAATCTCTCCGAAGCAAATATTTCAGGGGCGGATTTACGGACGGTCAATTTGGCAAATTCGGATTTGCGCAAAGCCGATTTGCGCGGGGCAAATTTACGGGGCGCCATACTAACCGGTGCCAATTTATGGCAGGCGGATCTTCGAGACACAACGATGATCTATGCCGAACTGGAAGGCGCTAAAGGATTACCGGTGAATATTCAGGAATTCTTGAAGGGGAAAACTTAATTATTTAGCTATCTACTGACAATTTGCGAGTTGTCATTGCGAAAGAGCGAAGCGAATGAAGCAATCTTTCTGAAACATATCATTTTCTATGATTTAAAGTTTGCTTCGGGGCAAAATACGCCCCTCGCAATGACGGATGATTAAAACTGTCGGGTGAGTAGAATTTTAATATTGGCTTTAAGTTTATAGGGTTATGTGAAATACCATCGTTGGAATGTAACCTCAAAGCATATTTTTCGTAATACATATTAACGATGGTTTGTTGAAAGCCAGCCCTCCAAAAGTTAGGCTAAGACGGAACAAGAACTCGTAAGATATTCAAATGGTTGTATCGATTATTATTGTTACATTGTTTATTAATTGGAGGTTTATATGAGTCCTGATAAAAATAAGAGAAAGCGCGTTCCTTGGTATATTCTGCCATTTTGGTGGATATGGCAATTATTAGCGTCAATTGTAAGTATGACCGGTAGATTAATTGCCATAATTCTTGGATTGTTGCTTATGGCTGTTGGGGTGTTAGTCAGTGTTACGATTGTTGGGCTGATTATTGGGATTCCGCTCATCTTGTTCGGCGTCTTGCTGGTTATCCGAGGCCTTTTCTAGTCCTTTTTCAGCTAAGAATATCTTTTGAATCTCTAAAGATTTATCGATTGGAATGGGTTTCGTTTTGGCGATTTTCCGTAAAAAATCTTTTAATTTATCGACTTGGATGGCTACTGCTGGAGGGTTTTCATCGTCGGCAATTTCTATCACGGCATCTTTATTGGTAAAGACCAATGCTGCTTTAATTTCAGGCAGTGCAATATCGGGATGGTTTTTTTTCATATAGGTTTGCAGCGTAACGATTTCATTTTGAACTTCCAAATCGGGACGTCCTAACCCCTCTTGGGCAAACATTTTCAGATATAGATTTCCACCTTTTTGGTGCCATCTCCCTTTGGAAAAGCTGATGGTACCTTTTTGGAAAAAAGGTAAGAAAACCCAAATACCAGCCGGGCCAACTAACAAGTGGGAGGCGGGGGTTGAATAATGAAATATGGCATATCGGTCATCGAACCCTTTTAGAGCCTGGTTCAGCAAAATATCGGAACGAGGTTGGCGAGCCCAGCGATTTGTGAAAAAGATCCCTACTTGCGATAAGAAAAATCCAATGATCAAAGCGAAAATTACTATATATTGTTGTTCGGGGAATTTAATGGATACAAAAAATCCTCCCACTAAGACGATCATTCCAGAAATAACGCATGTGCGGGCTATGCGCGTATTGCGCCGAATTAATTTTTCGTTTGTTATGATTAGCATGAAATATTTCCTAATTGATTTTATGGATATTGTTGTAAGATTATACAAGCATTTTGACCGCCAAAGCCAAATGAATTAGATAGAGCGATCTTCACTTTTTGTTGACGAGCTTGGTTGGGAACATAATCCAGGTCACATTCCGGATCGGGAATCTCATAATTAATGGTGGGGGCTATCCAATCCTTATTTATTGTCATCGCACAAGTGATTGCCTCTAATGCCCCAGCAGCACCGATTGGGTGGCCTAGCATGGATTTAATGGAGCTAATGGGAATCTTGTAGGCTTGTTCACCAAAGACAGATTTGATAGCATGTGTCTCGATTGAATCGTTGAGCAGGGTTGATGTGCCATGGGCGTTAATATAATCGACGTCAGCAGGCGAAATGCCGGCATCTTCGAGTGACCAACGCATGGCATTAATGGGTCCCACTCCATTGGGATCAGGAGCAACGACATGGTAAGCATCTGCCGAAGAAGCATAGCCGATAATTTCTGCATAGATCCTGGCATTTCGGGCTAACGCATGCTCTAAACTTTCTAAGATCAAAACACCAGCACCCTCGGAGAAGACAAAACCTTCCCTTTTGGCATCGAATGGACGAGATGCATGTTCAGGATCATCATTGAAATTAAATGACACAGCTCGCATTGCACACAGCCCGGCGATTGTATAGTCCTTGATTATAGCTTCACTTCCGCCAGTGATGACAATATCGGATTCTCCTCTGCGGATCAATTCAGTTGCCTCGCCAATTGCCTGTGTGCCTGTTGCGCAGGCAGTCGCAACGGTGCAGTTTCGACCCAGGCAGCGGAATTGTTTGGCAATTAAAAAAGCGGATAGATTGGGTATGCCATAGGGTACGACGAAAGGGGACATTTTTTCATAACCTTGCGCATGCAGTATTTCGACACCCCCAATGATGTGGTCTACGCCTCCGATAGCGGTGCCAAAGATGACGCTGGCGCGTTCGGGATTTGGCATGGTTTCAGGAAGTCCCGCATCGGCAACTGCCATAATCGCTGCGGATAGTGCGATCTGCCCAGAACGAGGAATGCGCCGGCCTTCTTTACGGTCTAAATATTTATAAGGATCGAAATCAGGTATCTCACCTGCGATTTGGCAGGGTAAATTACTGGCATCGAACTGGGTTATACGGCGAATACCCGATTTCCCTGCCAACAACCCCGACCAAAAAGCGTCTAACCCTGAACCGACAGGACTGATGACTCCCATTCCGGTGATGACTACTCTCGATGAATTATCTTGTTGTGTTTTCATGTTGTTTTTCTGTAATGCTGTTTATACTCTAGTGATTTGTTGTTGGATTGCATCTTTGATTGATTCGAGCAGATTGGATGATACAGCCTGTCGGGCAGCCCGAATGGCGCTAACCATAGC